>DATFYA010000178.1 GCA_035315345.1 Candidatus Methylomirabilota bacterium | reverse complement strand
CCGCTGCTCATCATCGCGGGCGCGGGGACGGGCAAGACCACCGTCATCACCCGCCGGATCGCCCACCTGATCGCTACCCGGCGCGCGCGTCCCTCCGAGATCCTCGCGCTGACGTTCACGGACAAGGCGGCGATCGAGATGGAGGAGCGGGTCGACACCCTCGTTCCCTACGGCTACGCCGATGTGCAGATCTCGACCTTCCACGCGTTCGGCGACCACCTGATTCGCGAGAACGCCCTCGAGCTGGGACTCACGCCCGACTTCCGCGTGCTCACCCGGGCCGAGCAGGTCATCTTCCTGCGCGACCATCTCTTCGAGTTCCCTCTCCAGCACTACCGGCCGCTCGGCGATCCGACCCGCCATCTTCAGGCCATCCTGACCCAGTTCAGCCGGCTCAAGGACGAAGACGTGGGGCCCGACGAGTACCTGGCCCACGCCGAGGGGCTGCGGGCCGCCGCCACCGACGACGAGAGCCGCCTGCATGCCGAGCAGCACCTGGAGCTGGCGCGGACCTACGCGCAGTACCAGACCCTGATGGCGCGCCGGGGGCAGGTGGACTTCGGCGATCAGATCGTCGAGGCGCTGCGTCTGCTGCGCAGCCGCGCCCACGTGCGGCGGCGCTACCAGGAGCGGTTCCGGCACATCCTGGTCGACGAGTTCCAGGACACCAACTACGCCCAGTTCGAGCTGGTCAAGCTGCTGGCCGCCCGTCATCGCAACGTGGGGGTGGTGGGCGACGACGACCAGGCCATCTTCCGGTTCCGCGGGGCGTCGATGAGCAACATCCTCGACTTCGACCGCAGCTATCCGGACGCGCGGCAGGTCGTGCTCCTGGAAAATCGTCGATCGCCCCAGGCGGTACTCGACTCGGCGTATCGCCTGATCCAGCACAACAACCCCGACCGCCTGGAAGTCGCGCAGAAGATCGACAAGCGCCTGGTCTCGACGGTGGGCACCGGGGTCGCGCCCCAGCACCTGGCCTTCGACACCGTCTCCACCGAGAGCGACCAGGTGGCCGAGATGATCCGCGAGGAGCACGAGGCGGGCCGGCCCTACCGCGACTTTGCGATCCTCGTGCGGGCCAACCACGACGCCGATCACTATCTGCGCGCCCTCAACATGCGCGGCATCCCGTGGACCTTCTCGGGCAACGCCGGGTTGTACGGCCGCCCGGAGGTGCGTCTGCTCATCGCGTTCCTCCGGTCGGTGGCGCACCCGGACGATTCGGTCAGCCTGCACTACCTGGCCTCGTCGGACATCTACCAGGTGCCGATCGTCGACCTCACCAAGTGCGCCACCTACGCCGATCGCCGGCACCGCTGGCTGTTCGACGTGCTGCGGGCGGTGCCCTCGGAGGTGAAGCTGAGCGAGGAGGGCGCGGGCGCGATCGGCCGGCTCATCGCGGACCTGCAGCGCTACATGGAGCTGGCCCGCGAGCATCCCACCGGGGAGGTGCTCTACCAGTTCCTGGTCGACTCCGGCCTCATGACCCGTTACGCCAAGGCCCCGGCCGAGCTGGAGCAGGAGGTGCAGAACGTCAGCAAGTTCTTCACGCGGGTGAAGGACGCGGCGCGCGTGCTGAAGTACGACAACGTGCGCGAGTTCGTGAACCACCTCGACGCGCTGGTCGAGGCGGGCGACGATCCGGCGGTGGCCGAGGCGGACACCGAGACCCCGGCCGTGCACGTGCTGACCGTGCACAAGTCCAAGGGCCTCGAGTGGCCGGTCGTGTTCATGGTGGACTGCGCGCAGAACCGGTTCCCGTCCACGCGCCGCTCCGATCCCATCGAGATCCCGTCCGGTCTCATCAAGGACCTGCTGCCCACCGGCGACTTCCACGAGCAGGAGGAGCGCCGTCTCTTCTACGTCGGCATGACGCGCGCCAAGGAGCGGCTCTATCTCACCAGCGCGGAGGACATGGGCGGCAAGCGCAAGTGGAAGGTGAGCCAGTTCGTGCTGGAAGCCCTCGACCTCCCGAAGGACGCGGCGCGGCCGTTCCGGGCCCGCGCCATCGAGCAGCTACGCCGGTTGGCCCCGCCGCCCGAGGCCCCGGGGCTCGGGCTCACGCCCATGGCCGACGACGAGGCCCTCGCGGTCAGCCATCGCCAGGTGGACGACTACCAGACGTGCCCGCTCAAGTACCAGTACATCCACATCCTGCGCATCCCGCTTCGGCAGCATCACTCGGTGGTCTACGGCAACGCGCTGCACAAGGCGGTCGAGTTCTACCTGCGCCGCCGCGCCGTCGGCAACTTCACCGCGCTCGAGGATCTCCTGCTCGCCTTCGACGACGCCTGGCGGAACGAGGGCTTCCTCACCCGCGAGCACGAGGAGCAGCGCAAGCGCGCGGGCGTGGCCGCGCTCACCCGCTTCTATCACGAGGAGGAGGCCTCGGGGGAGAAGCCCACCGAGGTGGAGCGCGAGTTCGGCTTCAACCTCGAAATGAATCGGGGGCTCAACCGCGTGCGGGGCCGCTTCGACCGGGTGGACGAGACGCCGCAGGGCCTGGTCATCGTCGACTACAAGTCGAGCGACGTCACCGACCAGAAGAAGGCCGACCAGCGCGCGAAGGAGAGTCTCCAGCTGAAGATCTACGCGCTGGCCCAGCACGAGGCGACCGGCCGGCTGCCCGCGCGGGTGGAGCTGCGCTTCCTGGAATCCGGCCTCACCGGCCGCCACACGCCGACCGCCGAGGACCTGGCCATCGCGCGCGAGGCCATCGCGGCGGCGGCCCACGGCATCCGTCAACGGCGCTTCGAGGCCACCCCCGACTACCAGGCCTGTCGCTACTGCCCCTACAACCAGATCTGCCCGAGCACCGCGACCCAGGAGTGAACCAGAGATCCCTCTCCCCGCCGGGGAGGGGGCCGGCGGAGGGAGAAGACATGAAGCTCAAGGCGAACGGCATCGAGATCAACTACGAGATCGAAGGCGACGGCCCGCTGGTGACCTTCAGCCACTCGCTCGCCTGCAACCTGTCCATGTGGGACGAGCAGGTCCGCGCGCTCCAGGGTCGCTACCGCGTGCTGCGTTACGACACGCGCGGCCACGGCCAGACCAGCGCCCCCGAAGGGGCCTACACGCTCGATCAGCTCTCCGACGACCTCAAGGGGCTGCTGGACGGCCTCGGCATCGGCGCCACCCACTTCGTGGGGCTGTCGATGGGCGGGATGATCGGCCAGGTCTTCGCGCTCAAGCATCCCGCCATGGTGCAGAGCCTCGCGCTCTGCGACACCACCAGCCGCTACCCGGCCGGCGCCGCCGCGATCTGGGAGGACCGCATCAAGACGGTCGGCGCCAAGGGCATGGAGCCGATGGTCGCGCCCACGCTCGAGCGGTGGTTCACCCCGCCCTTCCGCGCCCGTCACAAGGACCTGATGGAGCGGGTGGGCGCGATGATCCGGAGCACGCCCGCCGCCGGGTACGTCGGCTGCTGCCACGCGCTGCCCAAGATCAACGTCACCGACCGGCTGCGCGACGTGCGCTGCCCGGCGCTGGTGATCGTGGGCGAGGACGATCCGGGCACGCCGGTCGGCATGGCGCGGGACATCCACGCGGCGCTGCCCGCCGCCGACCTGGCGGTGCTCTGCCGGGCCTCGCACCTCTCCAATCTCGAGCAGCCCGAGGAGTTCAATCGCGCGCTGGGCAGCTTCCTCGACAAGCTGAGCGGCCGCGTGAAGCTCTAGGAATCTGGTCCGCGTCATGCCCCCGGCCCGTTCTGCGGCGGCCGTCGTCAGGCAGATCCGTCTCTGGGCGGGCCTCGTGCTGTTCACCTATCTCACCACGCACTTCCTCAACCACGCGCTCGGCCTCGTCTCGGTCGATGCGATGCTGGCCGGCCGCGAGTGGTTCGTGCTCCTCTGGCGAAGCCGGCTCGGCACCCTCGCCCTCTATACCGCGTTCACCGTCCATCTCCTGCTCGCCTACTGGTCTCTCTACCGCCGCCGCACCCTGCGCATGCCCGCGTGGGAAGCGACGCAGCTCATTCTCGGCCTGATCATTCCGCTCCTGCTCGTGTCGCACGTGGTCGGGACGCGCCTGGCCCACGAGTTCGCGGGCACGCGGGACAGCTACGGGCTGGTGCTCCTCGTCCTCTGGACCCTCGACCCGGTCGCGGGCTGGCGCCAGGCGATCGTGCTCGTCATCGCCTGGCTGCACGGATGCGTGGGCCTGCACTTCTGGCTCCGGCTGCGGGCCTGGTATCGCCGGTACGCGTGGCCGATCTACAGCGGGGCCCTGCTCCTGCCCGTGCTCGCGCTCCTGGGTTTCGCGGGGGGTGGGCGTGAGATCGGGCGACGCGCCGAGAACCCGGCCTACGTGACGGAGGTGATGGCGGCCGCGCGGCGGCCCAACGCGGAGCAGCGCCTGGTGCTGGGACGCGTCTCCGACTCCATCTTCTGGGGGCACCTCGGGATGATCGCCCTGGTGCTGGCCGCGCGGGCCGTCCGCGAGCATCTCCGGCGACGCCAGGGCGTGCGCATCACGTATCCGGACGGCCGCGAGGTGCTGGTGCCCGTCGGCTTCACGATCCTGGAGGCGAGCCGCTTCGCGGGCATTCCCCACGCCTCGGTGTGCGGCGGCCGCGGCCGCTGCTCGACCTGCCGCGTGCGGGTGATCCGCGGCGCGGAGTCGCTGCCCCCGGCCAGCGTCGACGAGCTGCGCGTGCTCGGGCGGGTGGGCGCGCCCGCTCACGTGCGACTGGCCTGCCAGGTGCGTCCGCCCCGCGACGTCTCGGTGGCGCCGCTCGTGACCCCGGGAGCGGGGCCGGCTGCCGCGGTGGGCGGCCCGGCGGGCGACCACCGGGAGGGCGAAGAGCTCACCATCGCGGTGCTGTTCGCCGATCTGCGGGGCTTCACCCGACTGGCCGAGCGCAAGCTGCCGTACGACGTGGTGTTCATCCTGAACCGCTACTTCGAGGCGGTCGGCGGCGCCATCACCGACGTGGGCGGCATCGTCAACCAGTTCACCGGCGACGGGGTGATGGCCCTGTTCGGCGTCGACGTCGGCGCCGAGGAAGGCTGCCGGCAGGCCGTCCGCGCCGCGGCGGCCATGGTCGCGCGCCTGCGCGAGCTGAGCCTGACCCTCGCCGACGACCTGACCACGCCGCTGCGTCTGGGCGTCGGGATCCACGCCGGGCCCGCGGTGGTGGGCCGCATGGGCTACGCGACCACCACGTACCTGACCGCGGTGGGCGATACCGTGCATGTGGCCGCGCGGCTCGAGGCGCTGACGAAGGAGTACGGCGCCGAGCTCGTGCTGTCGGAGGAAGTCGCGACGCGCGCCGGGCTCGACGTGTCCGATCACGCGCGCCACGAGCTGACCGTGCGCAACCGCGAGGCCCCGCTCGCCGTTCTCGTCGCGCCGAGCGCGGCGCGCCTGGCCGAGCGGCTCGGCCGTGGCGGTGCTACAGTCGATGCGGGAGCGGGGAGATCGATCGCATGAGCGGTCACGGCCACACCGCGGGCGCGCCGGAGCCGACGGCGCCCGAGCCGTCCTTCGCCGAGCAGGCGCGGACGCTCCTGCACCTGGGCCGCACCGGGACGCTCGGCACGCTGTCGCGGCGTCACCCGGGGCATCCGTTCGTCTCGGTCATGCCCTACGCGCCGGACGAGCGGGGCCGCCCGCTCTTCCTGATCAGCACGCTCGCCATGCACACGCAGAATCTCGAGGCGGATCCGCGCGCGAGCCTGCTGGTGGCGCAGCCCGGCGACGATCCGCTGGCGCTCGCGCGGGTGACATTGATGGGGCGGGGCCGCCGGCTCACCGCCGCGGACCGCGCCGGCGCGCGGGAGGCGTATCTGGCCCGGCACCCCAACGCGATCCACTGGGTGGACTTCGACGACTTCGCGTTCTGGCGCCTGGACCTGAGCGACGTCTATTTCGTCGGCGGATTCGGGGCGATGGACTGGCTGACCGTGGCCGGCTACGAGGCGGCGAGGCCCGATCCGCTGGCCGAGTCCGGCCCCGGAATCATCGAGCACATGAATCGCGACCACGCGGACGCGCTGATCCTCTACGCGCGGGTGCTCGGCGGTCTGTCCGCCGAGGCGGCGGAGATGGTCGCGGTCGACCGCCTCGGATTCAAGCTGCGCGTCCGCACCGACGACGGCCTGCACGGCCGGCGCATCGGCTTCCCGGCCGAGGTCACCACCGCCGAGGCGTGCCGCGTCGTCCTGATCGAGATGCTGGCCGGATGTCGCCGCGCCTCGTGATCCGCCCCTTGCGAACGACCCGTCGCTGACGTATCTAGAGCGCAAAGGAGACCCGCCATGGCACGTTACGTCAAGGTCGCCGCCGCCCAGATGGGCCCCAACAACGAGGGGACGAGCCGGGAAGAGATCGTCGAGCGGATGCTGGCCCTGCTGGAGCAGGCGGTGGTCGAGGGCGTCGAGATCCTGGCCTACCCGGAGATGGCCCTCACGACCTACTTTCCGAAGCGGGTGCGGGACGACTTCGATCAGTTCTTCGAGACCGAGATGCCGCCCAAGGCGCTGGCCCCGCTGCTCCAGCGGGCGCGCGAGGCCCGCATCGCCTGCCACGTCGGCTTCTGCGAGAAGGACCAGGGCCGCTATTTCAACACCGCCCTGCTGACCGACGAGTCCGGCCAGCTCGCCGGCACGTTCAGGAAGATTCATCTGCCGGGGACGAAGCAGCCCGACGGCCACGCGCAGGTCTACGAGCCGCACTTCTTCGAGTCCGGCGACAGCGGCTACCGCGTCTTCGACGCGGCCGGGACCAAGGTCGGCATCGCGATCTGCCAGGATCGCCGCTTTCCGGAATCCTACCGGAGCCTCGGCCTGCTGGGCGCCGAGATCGTGCTGATCGGCTACAACACGCCGCTGTCGCCGCTGGCCCTCGACCTCAACGAGCTGTGCCTGCGGGCCGGCGCCTACCAGAACAACCTGTTCGTGGTCGGCATCGCCAAGGCCGGCGTCGAGGACGGCATGGAGCTGATCGGGGGCTCCTGCATCGTGAATCCGATGGGGCAGGTGGTCGCCAAGGCGGCCACCACCGGCGACGAGCTGATCGCGGCCCGGATCGACCTCGACCAGATGGTCCCGGCCCGCAAGCGCTGGGACTTCCTCGGCCGCCGCCACCCCGAGCACTACGGCCTCCTGACCCAGCCCACCAAGAAGGGCGCCTTCCCCCGATGAGCGCTTGCGCGAAGAGGCCCAACCGCGAAGCGTCGTCTTCCACCGGAGGGCAAGACGAAATGAGCGCTTGCGCGAAGAGGCCCAACCGCGAAGCGTCGTCTTCCACCGGAGAGCAAGACGAAATGAGCGCTTGCGCGAAGAGGCCCAACCGCGAAGCGTCGTCTTCCACCGGAGGCCGCTAGAAATGGCCGCAAATCACGTCGACCTGATCGTCCGCGGGGGGCGCGTCGTGACTCCGACGGAGGTGCTGGAGACCGCGGTGGCGGTGAGCGGCGGCAAGATCGTCGCGCTGGGCGCCGAGTCGATGCTGCCGCCGGCCGAGCGCACCATCGACGCCACCGGCAAGTACGTGCTGCCCGGGCTGATCGACTGCCACGTGCACCTCGGCGCGGTCTACGACGACTGGCACACCGGGCCGGTGGCCGCCGCGCACGCCGGCCTGACCACCGTGCTGTCGTTCGTCGAATACGACGATCAGGCGCGCGAGACGCTGCCCCGGGCCCTCAAGCGCCTGCGTGACGAGGCCTCGCAGCAATCAGTGCTCGACTTCGGATTCCACTTCATCCTGAACAACCAGCCCTACATCCTGGACGGGCTGCCGGAAGCGTTCGAGCAGGGCGTGACCTCGTTCAAGATCTTCATGACCTACAAGCGCCGGCCGAACCGCATGTGCTCCGACGAGTTCATCGCGCAGGTCATGGAGCGCATCGCGGCCCTGGGCGGCGTCTGCCAGCTACACTGCGAGAACGGCGACATCCTCTACCACCTGGAGAACAAGTCGATCGCGGCGGGCAAGGTGAAGCCGACCGACTTCCCGGCCACGTGCCCGCCGTGGACCGAGGAGGAGGCGATCAATCGCGCCATCCTCATCGGGGAGATGACGAAGTGCCCGGTCTACGTCGTCCACCTCTCGACCCGGCTCGGGCTGGAGCGGATCAAGGCCGCGCAGGCGCGCGGGCAGCGCGTGTGGACCGAGACGTGCCCGCAGTACATGCTGCTCACCGACAAGGAGATGGAGGCCTGGGGCCCGCTGGCCAAGATCGGTCCGCCGCTCCGGCCGGCCGGCGGTGGAGACGGTGACGCGCTGTGGGGCGGCAGCCGCGAGGGCTACATCGCCACGGTAGCGAGCGATCACTCGCCGCGGCGCAAGGCGTTGAAGGAGCCGGGCTGGAAGAACATCTTCGTCGACGACAAGGGCGGCCCGATCCCGTTCGGCAGCCCGTCCATCGAGACGCTGGTGCCCCTCATGTGGAGCGAGGGCGTGGTCCGACGCGGGCTGCCGGTGACCTGGCTGGCCCGGGTGATGGCCGAGAATCCGGCTCGCATCTTCGGGCTCTATCCTCGGAAAGGCGCCATCCGGGTCGGGGCGGATGCGGACCTGACCATCATCGACCCGGAAGTGGACGGGACGATCCAGGTCGCCGACCATCATGGCATCGCGGGCTGGACGCTCTACGAGGGGTGGAAGTCGCGCGGACGGCCCTGGATGACGGTGCTGCGCGGACAGGTGCTGCTCAATCAGGGCCGGCTCGAGCAGAAGCCGGGCTACGGACAGTTTCTCGTGCGGACGGGGCCGGTGGCGCCCATCGCGGGCACCGCCGGGTAGGGCGCCGTCGCGCATGGACTACCTCGACCGGCTGTCGCGCCTCGTCGTCGACACGACCCTCGAGAGCCTGCCCGAAGCGGCGGTGCGGGCGGCGCGCCTCGTGTTGCTCGACACCATCGGCGCCATGGTAGCCGGCAGCGCGCTGCCCGAGAACCGTCGCCTCGCCGAGTCCATGCACGAGCGCGGATCGCGCGCGGCGGCCACCCTGATCGGCCATGGCGGTCGTGTCGACCCGCTCCTGGCCACGTTCGCGAACGCGACCGCGGGCGTCGCGCTCGAGGTCGACGAGGGCAGCCGGCTCGGCGGAGGCCACCCGGCCATCCACGTGGCCCCGGCCGCGCTGGCGGTCGCGGAGGACGTCGGCGCCGACGGGCGGCGGCTCCTCGAGAGCCTCATCACGGGCTACGAGATCTGCTCGCGCCTCGGCAGCGCGACCACCCCGCGCTCCAACGTCCATTCTCATGGAACCTGGGGAACGATCGGCACCGCCGTCGCGGTGGCCAAGCTGGCCGGCCTCGACGAGACCGGGGTGCGGTCGGTCATCAACCTCTCGGCCAGCATGAGCCCGGCCAACACCTGGACCACCGCCCTCGAGGGCGCGACGATCCGCAACGCCTATCCGGGACGGTCGGGGCTCGACGGCATCCTGGCGGTGGATCTGCATCGCGCAGGGTTCACCGGGCTGCCCGACGCGCCCAGCGACGTGTACGGCACGATCCTGGCCGACCGCTTCGAGCCCGAGCGCGCGCTGGAGGGCCTCGGCGGCCCGCTGCGCATCGAGCAGAACTACTTCAAGCTCTACGCCTGCTGCCGCTACAACCACTTCGCGCTGGACGCCTTGCTGCCGATGGCTCGCGCCGGTCGAGTGCGGGCCGCCGACGTCGAGCGCGTGATCGTGACCACGATCCCGTTCGGCCCGCGCATGGCCCGCCCCGATCCGACGTCGATGCTCGGCGCCAAGTTTTCGATCCCGTATGCGGTGGCGGCCGCGCTGACCCTCGGGCGAGCGGATGTCTCCGCCTTCGTCGAGCCCGCCCTCGACGATCCGGCCATCCGTGATCTCGCCGCGCGCGTGGAGGTTCGGGCCGACCCCGACATGTCCCCGCGCCGCGCCGACCGGCCGACCGCGCGGGTGGAGATGACGCTCAAGGACGGCCGCGTGCTCACCGGCATGACCAGCGTGGTCCGCGGCGACTTCGAGAATCCAGTGCCGGCCGCCGAGGTGGTGGAGAAGTTCCTCGCATTGGCGTCCGCGCCGCTCGGCGAGGGCCGCGCCCGCGAGGCGGCTCGCCTCGCCGGGCAGGTCGATACCGTGAAGGACGTGCGCGACCTGACCGCGCTGCTCGCGCCGCCGTCGTAGCTCCCCGCAAGGTCCCGTGTATCGCAAGGTAGGCGCTGACCGGGGTCCGGGAGCACCTCTACGCTCTCGGCCTGGGGGAGTGCCATGGACGTCGAAGTGACCCGCCGCCAGTTCATGACCGACGAGTACCTGAAAATCATCGACGCCCAGATCTTCGATCGGGACGATCACGTCGAGCTCGTCGAGGGTGACGTTCTCGAGATGGCTCCGGTCGGGCGCTCGCATGCCTCACGGTGCTTCGTCCGGGAGAAGCGGCCCGTCGTCGGGCGTGGGCGACACCGGCCGACGTGTTGCTCGTCGTCGAGGTGTCGGAGACGTCGCTGCGGCGCGATCGCGACATCAAGCTGCCGATCTATGCGCGGGCGGGCATCGCCGAGGCATGGATCGTCGACGTCCGAGGCGAGCGCATCCTGGTCCATCGGCCCGCGTGGCGGCGAATACGAGTCGGTGCTGGAGGTCGCTCGCGACGGGGTCGTCGCGCCGGCCGCGTTCCCCGATCTCCGGGTGGCGGTGGACGAGGTCTTTCGCTGGGCTCCCGCCGAATCGCGGTTCAGTAGTCCTTCGGGTCGCGCAGGCCGCGCCCGTCCGACTCACGGTTCCCTTCGGCCCCCGCCTGAGCGTAGTATGTCCCCGCCATGGCCGAGGACAAGTTCCAGCAAGCCGAGGTGGCCGATCTGCTCGGCGTGATCGAGCGCCTGGCCGGCGAGCTCTCGCTCTCCGAGGAGCCCGCCCGCTTCATCGCCGCCCTCGACGACGCCGCGCCCGCCGCGCACGGGACGTCCGCGGCCCGGGGGAGTGCGGGGGCCATTTCCGGGCCCCCGCATTAGACAGAAGAGCGGGTCGCCCGATCTCCCGACGACCGCAGCCCAAGGCCCCGCCAGACCATGTTCACCCTCGCGGCCCTCGCGCGCGCGATCCGAGCCGGCAAGATCTCACCGGTCGAGGCCACGCGCCAGTGCCTGGACCGTATCGCCCGGCTCGACGGTCGCCTCCGGGCCTTCATCACGGTGGACGGCGACCGTGCGGTGGCTGCCGCCCGCGAGCGGGAAAGCGAGCAGAACCGCGGGGTGTGGCGCGGGCCTCTTCATGGCGTGCCGCTGGCGTTCAAGGATCTCTGCTTCATCCGCGGCCTGCCCACCTCGTGCGGCACGAAGATCGCGGACTACTTCCGCGCCGACCAGGACTGCACGGCGGTCACGCGCCTGGTCGATGCGGGCGCGGTGACGCTCGGCAAGCTCAACATGACCGAGCTGGCGATGGGCGCCTTCGGCGACAATCCCCACCACGGCCCGGCCCGCAATCCGTGGGGCCTCGAGCGCTGCCCGGGCGGCTCGTCGAGCGGATCGGGCGTTGCGGTGGCCGCGGGGCTCGCGGCAGGAGCCCTCGGCACCGATACCGGCGGATCCATCCGTCTGCCCTCGGCCGCCTGCGGGATCACCGGGCTCAAGCCGACCTACGGGCGGGTGAGCCGCGCCGGCGCCATGGCGCTGTCCTGGTCGAACGATCACATCGGCCCGATGGCCCGGACCGCCGAGGACTGCGCGCTCATGCTCGGGGCGATCGCCGGCCCGGATCCGCGGGACGCGACGGCGAGCCCGCGGCGGGTGCCCGACTACCTCGCGCCGCTCGCCACGCCGGTGAGCGGGCTACGCATCGGCGTGCCCGAGAACTATTTCTTCGAGAACCTCGATCCCGAGATGGAAACGGGGGTGCGCGCGGCGCTCGACGTCCTGCGGAGCCTCGGCGCGCGGGTCGAGGACGTCCGGTTCCCCGATCCGCAGACGATGAGCGACGTCACGAACATCGTCTCGCGGAGCGAGGCCACCGCGCTGCACGGCCATCTCGTGCGCGAGCGGCCGCAGGATCTCGGACCCTTCACGCGCACCCGCCTCGAGCTGGGCCAGCGCATCCCGGCTTACGACTACCTGCAGGCGCTGCGGCTGCGGGCGCGTCTGGCTCGGGCCTTCTCGGAGAGCGTCTGGAGCCGCGTGGACCTCGTGGCCGCTCCGGTCATTCCCGAGCCGGCGCCGCCGCTCGAGGCCGCGCTCGACGGATCGGTCGAGGAGATCACGGTGCGACAGGGCCGCTTTTCCCGGTTCACGCGGCCGTTCAACGGTCTGGGCCTGCCCGCGCTGAGCCTGCCCTGCGGCTTCTCGCGTGCCGGCCTGCCGCTCGCCTTTCAGATCGTCGGCCGGCCGTTCGACGAGGCCACCGTCCTCCGCGCCGGCCACGCCTACCAGACCGTCACCGACTGGCACACGCGCAGCCCGCGGCTGGACTGACGCGGCCGGGCGTTAGATCGCCGCACCCCTACTTCGAATACACGAGCTGCAGGCGATAGAAGCCCAGCGTGATCGGCTCGGCCGCGCCGCGGCGGGTGAGGGCGTCGGTGCCGAGCAGGTCGCGGCACATCGCGGCCATGGCCGCGTGGTCGATCCCCTCGATCAGGAGGACCCACCGCACCAGCGCGTCGGGCGTCGCGAGGAGTTTCTTCTCATCGCTGACCGCGGCGGTGCTCACGCCGGCGTCGCCTTCCAGCAGGTGAGTGGCGACGATGGTCGGGTGCTCGCCGGCCGACCGCAGCGCGGTGCCGGTGAGCCACGCGCGTAGCTCCTCCTCGCGACCCGCCGCGGGCCCCAGCTCGAGCGTGGCGATCACGCCGCCCAGCCCGGCCCCCTTGCTCTCCACCACGCGACACGCCGTGCGCTTGTTGTTGCGCACCACCGGCATGGTCCGCTTCGTCCACGGGGTCGGGTCGGCGAGCCGCGCCAGGTAGGCCGGGCTCTGCAGCGTGTCCACCGATTCGGTCTCGTAGAAGTAGAAGTACCGGGGCGGGTCGCCCAGCGTCGTGTAGCGACGCGCACGCAGGAAGCCGGGCACCGCGACCCGCTCCGGGATGTGCTCGCGGAGGTGCCACTGGTCGAATTCTCCGTCGGAGCCGGCCGCGACGTCGTGCCAGAACGCGAGGA
Organism: Candidatus Methylomirabilota bacterium; assembly: GCA_035315345.1. NCBI lineage: Bacteria > Methylomirabilota (SeqCode) > Candidatus Methylomirabilota bacterium. The sequence continues at coordinate 7,922 of DATFYA010000178.1, read as the reverse complement.
CACCCTGTCCGGCCATCGTCATGGCGGCGAAGGTAATGCCCGGGGGCCCTTCCGTCAAGGGAAGACCGAGCGCGCGGGTAGGCTACACTCATGGCCATGGCCGAGCCCTCGGAGACGACGTCCTCCGCCGCGCCCGGCGGCCTGCTGCGGAGCCTCCTGGGCAGCATGCGCCTGGCCTATCTCCCCGTCCTCGTCACCTACTTCTGCTACGGCGCGAGCGGCATCACCAGCATCGCGCTGCTCTACTTCCAGAAGGACGCTCTCGGGATCACGCCGGCCGAGGCCGCCGGCATCGCCTTCTGGGTGGCCCTGCCGTGGAGCACCAAGATGGTGGCGGGCGTGGCCTCCGACGTGTACCCGATCCTGGGCAGCCGCCGCGTCGCGTACATGCTGGTGGGGGCGCTCCTCACCTTCGCGGGTTACGCGTGGCTCGCGACCACCGCGTCGTCCAGGGTCACGTACCTCGCCGCGATGGTGCTCATCGCGGTGGGCTTCATGGTGCAGGACGTGGTCGCCGACGCGCTCAGCGTGGAGGTGGCGCGGAACGACGAGGAGATCAAGCAGGTCCAGACGCTGGGCCGCATGGCCCTCCTGGTCGGCTCGATCAGCGTGGGATACCTGAGCGGATGGCTGGCCGGGGTGCTCGGGCCGCGTCCGGTGTTCGCGATCGCGGTGGTGCTGCCGGTGCTGGTCGCGGTGTCCACCTGGTTCGTGCCCCGGCTGCCGGTGGCGCCGGCGCCCTCCGACGCGAGCAATCCGCTCGGCGCGGGCAAGGCGCGGCTCGTGGTCGCGGTCGGGCTGGGCTACGCGGCGCTCGGGGTGGTGCTGGAGGCCCTCTCGGTGCCGTTCGCGCAGGAGATCATCCTGGTGGTCTCGGGCGCGCTGATCGTGATGCTGTTCAACCGCGTGGGGATCTCCCGGTCGGTCGCGGTGGCCGCCTTCGCGATCTTCTGCTTCCGCGCGGTGCCGGGCGCGGGGCAGGGATTCAGCTACTGGGCGATCGATCACCTGGGCTTCGATCACGAGTTCCTGGGCGTGCTCGCGCAGGTGAGCGCGGTGCTGAGCCTGCTGGGCCTCATCGTGTTCCGCAAGCCGATCACCCACCGGCCGGTGAGCTACACCCTCTTCTGGGTCACGATCGTGGGCTCGGTGCTCTATCTGCCGACCATCGGGCTCTTCTACGGCGTCAACGACTGGTTCGGGCTCAGCCCGCGCATGTTCGCGTTCATCGACACCACGATCGCGGCCCCGCTCGGCCAGCTCAGCATGGTGCCGATGCTCGCCCTCATCGCGCGCACCGCGCCCCGGGGCGCGGAGGCGACCATGTTCGCGATCATGGCCTCGCTGATGAACCTCGCGCTGTCCGCGAGCGAGCTGTTCACCCGCTACCTCAACTCGTTCTTCGCGGTCACCCAGCAGGACTATTCCGGGCTGGGGCGCCTGCTCATCTCGGTCGGGGTGATCGGGCTGCTGCCCCTGCTCGCGCTGCCGCTGCTCCGGCGCGAAGAGGTCGAGCCGCCGGCGTCCGAAGCGGTGGCCCGCGTCCCGGCCGGCTCGGCTTGACCCTCGGAGGGTGCGTGATAGTGTGTCCCCCGTCATGGCGGTGACCGCCCCCTCCCGCGCCCCTCGGCCCTCGATTCTCCGGCTGCTGGAGCGGGACGAGCGCCTGTTCGCGGTGCTCCTCGCGGTGGTGATGGTGGGCGGACTGGCGACGCTCGGCCTGGTTCCGCTGCGCCCGCGGCATCGCGTCGACGTCTACGCCCTGATCATCTGGTTCGCCCTCTACAAGGCCGGCATCCTCGCGCTGGTCACGGTCAACCCGTCGGCTACCCGTCGCATCTTCACCGGTGCGCTCGGCATCGACCTGCTGCTCGTCTTCTCGCTGCTGTACCTGACCGGCGGCGGCGACAGCCCGTTCGTGAACCTGTTCTTCCCGCTGGTGGCGATCAACGCCTACTATTTCGGTCGCTGGGTGGGCTTGCTCCTGACCGTGGTGGCCGGTCTGCTCTACTGGGCCGCCGCGCGACTGGCTCCGCCCGACGTGACCTGGACCGGGGTGGCGATTCTCATGGGCCAGCTGGGGCTGCCCGCCTTCGCGCTGGGACACGTGGCCGACCGCGAGCGCCGCGCGCGCGCCGAGGTCGAGCGGCTCAACGCGGAGGTCACCGGCACCCTCACGCGGCTGCAGGCCGCCCAGGAAGAGCTGGTCGAGGCCGAGCGCATGGCCACGGTGGGGCGCCTCTCGCTGAAGGTCGCGCACGAGGTGCGCAATCCGATCGCGGCCATCGAGCTGAACGCCGAGCTGCTGGGCGAGATGGTCCACGGCCGCGTGAGCGAGGACGGTACCGAGGCCAGCGCGCTGGTCACCGCCATCCGCGAGCAGGTGGTGGCGCTCGACGCGCTCACCGAGGAGTACCTGGCCTTCGCCCGGTTCCCGCGCCCGCAGTTCGAGGAGGACTCGGTGAACGACATGGTGACCGCGGTCGCCGAGTTCGTCCGGCCGCTCGCCTCGCGCCAGCACGTCGAGGTCCAGGTGAGCACCGATCCGACGGTGCCGCCGATGGAGATCGACCGGACGCTGCTGCGGCAGGCCGTGCTCAATCTCGTGAAGAACGGGCTGGAAGCGCTCTCCCAGGGCGGCGTGCTGACCCTGACCACCCGCCACCTCGACGAGACGGTGGAGATCGTGATCGCCGACACCGGCCCGGGTATCGGCCCCGAGGTGGGCCGTCGCCTCTTCGAGCAGTTCTTCACGACCAAGCCACAGGGCACCGGCCTCGGGCTGGCCATCACCCGTCAGATCGTCGAGGAGCACGGGGGCAAGATCCGCTGGAGCAGCACGCCCGGAGAGGGCGCCACCTTCATCATGTCCCTGCCGCTCAAGAAGGCCGCGCATGTCTGACCCCGCCCTCGCGACCCTGCTGGTGGCCGACGACGATCCGGCGGTGCGCCAGAGCCTCGAGCGCGCGCTGACCCGCGAGGGCTACGCAGTCGTCCTCGCCCCCGACGGGCAATCGGCGCTCGAGCGCCTGCAGTCCGGCGGGGTGGATCTGATCCTCTCCGACCTCAAGATGCCCGGGCTGACCGGTCTCGAATTGCTCCGGGAGGCCAAGGCGGTGGCGCCCGACGTCGACGTGATCCTGCTCACCGCGTTCGGCACCGTGGAGGAAGCGGTGAAGGCGATGAAGGACGGCGCCACCGACTTCCTGACCAAGCCATTCCAGCGCGCCCAGCTCACCAAGGTCGTCCGTCAGGCGCTCGAGCGTCGCGACCTGATCGCCCAGAACCGCGCCCTGCAGAAGCGCCTGGACGACCTGCTCCGGCAGGGCAACATGATCGGCACGAGCCCCGCGTTCCGCCGCCTCATGACGCTGGTGCAGCAGGTGGCGGACAGCTCGGCCACCGTGCTCATCCAGGGGGAGAGCGGCACCGGCAAGGAGCTGGTCGCGCGCGCCATCCACGAGCGGTCGAGCCGGCGCGACGGCCGGTTCATCGCGGTCAACTGCGCGGCCCTCCCGGAGACCCTGCTCGAGTCGGAGCTGTTCGGCTACGAGAAGGGGGCGTTCACCGGAGCGGCCGGGCGGAAGGAGGGCCGCTTCGAGCTGGCCGACGGCGGCACGCTGTTCCTCGACGAGATCGCGGATCTCTCGCCGGTCACCCAGCCCAAGATCCTGCGCGTGCTGCAGGAGGGCGAGTTCGAGCGGGTCGGCGGGACGCGGTCCCTGCGCGTCGACGTGCGCATCGTCACCGCCACGAACCAGGATCTGGCCGCCCTCGTACGGGACAAGCGCTTCCGCGAGGATCTCTTCTACCGCCTGAACGTCATCACCATCCAGGTGCCACCGCTCCGGGACAAGCGCGAGGACGTGCCGGTGCTGGCCCAGCACTTCCTCCGGGTCTACGCGGCCAAGAACAACCGACCGCTGGACGGCTTCACCGACGAGGCGCTCGGGTGCCTGGAGGCATATGCCTGGCCGGGTAACGTGCGGGAGCTGGAGAACGTGGTGGAGCGCGCGGTGGTGCTCGCCCGGGGCTCTCGGATCGAGGCGGGCGATCTGCCGGACGCGGTGCGGGAGCGCTCGGTGATGGTCCTGCGCGCGGACCCCGGCGCGCCCGCCGAGGGCGCCGGCGCGGTGCCCGAGGGCGTGTTCCAGATCCGGGTGGGCACGCCACTGGCCGAGGTCGCGCAGCGTCTCCTCGAGGAGACGCTGCGCATGAACCACGGCAACAAGACGCTCACCGCCAAGATGCTCGGCATCGATCCCAAGACCGTCTTTCGCAAGCTCAAGCACGGCGAGGCCGACGACGCGACCTCCGGCGACAGCGGCGAGCGGTCGTCCTCCCGCTGAGCCGGTGGCCTTCGAGGCCCTCCGCTACGACGTGGCCGACGGCGTCGGGACCGTCATCCTGAACCGGCCCGACAAGCTCAACGCGCTCGACACCGTGATGCTGGAGGAGCTGCTCGCGGTGCTGGAGCAAGCGGATGCCGACGATGGAGTCCGCGCGCTGATCGTCACCGGCGCCGGGCGGGCCTTCTGCGCGGGCGCGGACCTCTCGGGCGGCAGCAAGACGTTCGACCGGGTGGCGCGTGGGCGCGGTGAGGCGCCGGGCGCGCATCGCGACGGCGGCGGCCGCGTCACCCTGCGCATCTTCGACATGAAAAAGCCGCTCATCGCCGCGATCAACGGCCCCGCGGTGGGCTTCGGCATCACGATGACGCTGCCCATGGACATCCGCCTGGCGTCGACCGCGGCCCGCATCGGCTTCGTGTTCAGCCGGCGCGGCGTGGTGCCGGAGGCGGCGAGCACCTGGTTCCTGCCCCGGCTGGTGGGACCGAGCCAGGCCGCGGAGTGGGTCTACACCGGGCGCGTGTTCTCGGCGGAGGAGGCCCAGCAGGGTCGCCTCGTGAGCCGGGTGGTCCCGCCCGACCGGCTGCTGCCGGTGGCCCGCGAGCTGGCCCTCGAGATCGCGCAGAACACCTCCGCGATCTCGGTGGCGCTGGCGCGGCAGATGATGTGGCGACTCCTCGGCGCCGACCACCCGATGGAGGCGCACCGGCTCGACTCCAGATGCATGGACTGGACGGGCCGCTCCGCGGACGCCCACGAGGGCGTCACCGCCTTCCTGGAGAAGCGGCCCGCGCGCTTCACGCTGCGCCCCAGCGCCGACATGCCGCCGTTCTACCCCTGGTGGCGCGAGCGCTCCTTCGACCCCTGAGCCGGCCGCGCCGGTGACCGCCCGTCCGCTCGCCGGCACGGCGCTGCTGTGCCTCGTCGTCTTCTCGAGCACGATCTGCGTCGGCGCATTCGGTCCGCTCCTGCCCGAGATCGCCCGCGCGCAGGGGCTGCCCGACTGGGAGCTCGGCATCCTCGCCGGCTCGTTCGGCTTCGCGCGCATGGCCGCCGACCTGCCGGTGGGCGCGCTCGCCATGCGCCGGCTCGGCACCGCGCTCGCCCTCGCCCCGATCGCGCTGCTCGCCGGCATGCTGCTGCTCGCCACCGCGGGACCGCTGCCGGTGCTCGTGCTGGGCCGACTCCTCACCGGGCTCGCGCACACGCTGGTCATGGTCGGCAGCCTCACCGCGGTGCTCCAGGACCCGCACGGGCGGCGGGCATCGATCCGGCTGAACACGCTGGAGTTCTCCGGCATGCTCGGCGTTCTCGGCGGCCTCGTGCTGGTCGGGCTGTTGCCGGCGCGCTGGCCCTGGAACGTCTCGCTGCTGGTGGCCGCCTCCCCGGTGGTCCTGGCGCTGGGCGCGACCCTCGCACTGGTCCGCTACTACCCGTCGCGGCTCGGGGCGACCCCGCCGGCCGCGGCGGTGATGACGACGCGCGAGCGCGTGATGCCCGCGCGGAGCGGGCCGGTCCCGCCGATCGTTCGCCTGATGTTCGCGCTCGGCGTGATCATGGCGCTCGCCTGGTCCGCGGTGAGCCAGTTCGTCATCCCGCTCCGCGGCACCCGTGAATTCGGGCTCGACCGGGCCGGGATCTCCGGGCTGCTGTCGCTGGCCCAGATCCTCGACCTCGCGGTGCTGCTGCCGGTGGGCTGGCTCGCCGATCGCGTCGGACGGCCGCCGGTGCTGGTGGGCGTCGCCGCCGTGCTCGGGGTCGGGCTCTTCACGGTGGGGCTGGGCTCGCTGCCGCTGATGGTGCTGGGCTGTGCGCTCTTCGGCCTCGGCATGGCGGGATGGATGCTGCCGCTGGGCGTGATCCGGGAGCACACCCACGTGTCGAGGCTCGGCTGGCGGACCGGCGTCTATCGGGTCGGGGTGGACGGCGCGATCTTCCTGGGTCCGCTCGTGTGCGGCGCGCTCGGCGAGGCGCACACCCCCATCTTCATCGGCCTGGTCGGCGTGGCGTCGTTCGCGATTGCGGCGCGACTGCTGCGCGCCTAGCCGGAACACCCTCACGCTACGGTCTTACCTGAGAGGAGAGGGTATACTGCGTGCGCCATGACGGATCGGCTCCTGCAGGCGATGGCGCAGTCCGCCGCGCGCGCATACGACGGCGAGCGTGTCTCCGAGCTTCAGCACGCCCTGCAATGCGCCGAGCTGGCCCGGGCCGGCGGCGCCGACGAGCAGCTGGTGCTCGCGTGCCTTCTCCACGACGTCGGCCGCTTCGCGGTGGATCAGGCGCTGGTCGCCGATCGGATGGGCGCTGCGCGCGGACGGGGACGCGGCCATCACGAGGTCGGCGCCGAGCTGATCGCCCCCTTCGTGCCGGAGCGCGTGGCCTGGCTCGTGCGCATGCACGCCGACGCCAAGCGCTACCTCTGCACCACCGAGGCCGGCTATCACGCGACGCTGTCGCCCGTCTCGCAGCACACCCTCACCCTGCAGGGCGGCCTGATGACGCCCGACGAGGTCGCCCGTCACGCCGCGCATCCGTGGCTCGCCGATGCTCTGCGGCTTCGCCGCTGGGACGACCAGGCGAAGGTCGTCGGGCAGGTCACGCGTCCGCTCGAGGCGTGGGAGCCGCTGCTCCGGACCTACTTCAAGTGATCCACGACCCGCCGCTGTTGCCGCCGTTCGTCGAGCGGTTCGCGTCGCTCACCGAGGTGAAGTTCAGCGGGCCCCGCTCGAGCTTTCACGGCTGCTTCGGCTGCGGGCCGCAGCACGAGATCGGGCTGCGCGTCCGCACCTTCAGCGCGGGCGACGAGGTGCTGGCCCCCATCGTGGTGCCCCGCCGCTTCGAGGGGCCGCCCGGCGCGGCCCACGGCGGCATCGTGGCCGCGTATCTCGACGAGGTGCTGGCGGGAGCCGCGGTCAACCACTCGGGCCAGCTCTACGTGACCGGCGAGCTGAGCGTGCGCTACGTGAAGGGCACGCCGATCGAGCGGCCGCTGCTGGGGCGGGGCCGGGCGGTGCGGGATTCCGGCAAGTACCTCGATCTCGAAGCGGTGATCGAGGACTGGGGAACGCAGGAGGTGGTGGCGCGCGCCACCGGGCGGTTCTTCCCGATCCGGAGCGACGCGCGCGGCTAGGAGTCGCGCTTGAACTTCTGGAACGACCGCATCACCCGGGGCGGGTCGAGGAACTGGCCGTAGCCGGTGTAGGAGACCTCGCCCACGTAGACGTCGCCGCGCGAATCCACCACGAGCCCGTGCGGGGCGATGAACTCGCCGGGCGTCTCGCTCGCGAACTGGCCGCCGAAGCGCGCGATTCGTTGCCCCTTGGCGTCGAGCACGCTGACCCGCGGCCCCAGATTCGGCGTCTTCTCGGTGACCGGCATGCCCGAGCCCAGCTCGCCCACGAAGAAGAGGCCGCCCGGCCGGTCCGCGAAGAGGCCGCAGGGGCGGTGGAGGTTGTTCCACTGGCCCTGGTACCGGCCCTTGCCGTCGAAGATCTGCACGCGGTGGTTCTCGCGATCGGCCACGTAGACCATGCCGTCGCGATCCGTCACCAGGTTGTGGGGCAGGTTGAA
>DATFYA010000177.1 GCA_035315345.1 Candidatus Methylomirabilota bacterium | reverse complement strand
TGTTGTCGAGCCACCTCACGAGCGCAACATTGGCGGTGGACAGCATGAGAAAAACGATGAGGCACGAGACAGCCACGGTGCGCGGAGCGAGCGAGACCCGGGAGTCGGGCACGATGTGTCCGGACGTCACGGTCTAGGACCTACTGCACCCGCACCGAGACCACGTTGGAGCGCGCGCTCTCGTTGGCCCGGCGCGCGCGGTCGAGCGCGGTGATCGCGTAGCGGTAGGTCGTGCCCGGCTTCACATCCCGATCGGTGTAGACCGTGGCAGGCACCGTCGTGGTGGCGACGCGCGTGAGCTCACCGGCGCCGGTCGCCCGGTAGATCGCGTAGGTCGCCACGTCCGGCTCCGGGCTCGCGTTCCAGGCCAGCCGCACCGCGTCCGCCGAGGGCACCGCGACGAGCCCGCTGGGCGGCGAGGGCGGGGTGGTATCGCGCGGCGCTGCCGCCACCGTGGCCGACGCCTCGCCCGCCGCGGTGACCGCCGGCTCGACGCGCACCGCGCGCACCGCGTAGCGGTAGTCGGCGTCGTTGTCGAGCCCGGTGTCGGTGAAGGTGGTCTCCGACAGCGGCTGGGGCGTGATCGCGGCGAGCGGCCCGGTCGCGCCGCTGCCGCGGAGCACGACGTACTTGATCTCGCCGGTGACCGGCGAGCCGTCGATCAGCGCGGGCGGCGGCTGCCACGTGAGGGTCACGCGCCGGTCTCCCGGCTCGGCGCTGACGTCGGCGGGGGGCTGCGGCGCGGCCAGGAACGGCACCACGAGGCGCTCCGAGGGCGCGCTGCTCCGGCCGATCGAATCCTCCGCGGTGACGACATACACGTAGCGGCGACCCACCGACAGGGCGCGGCGGTCCACCCACGTCACCGACGAGCCCTGGACCACCGCGGGCGCCGGCGCGTCCGTTCGGATCGTCGCGATCTCGTCGTAGCCCACCACGCGGCCGTGCGAGAGCATCGCCGACTTCGGCGGGCCGGCGTCGGCTTCCTCCCGCCGGTAGAGCGTATAGCGATCGACCGTGCGCAGCTTGGTGCCGTCGAGCCGGGTGTCGGGCTGGGTCCACGAGACCACGATGCTCTCGCCGTCCACCGAGCCGCGCAGCGCCGCGGGCATGGCGGGCACGCGCAGCTCCGGAGCCACCGGCGGGCCCTTCTTGCCGCAGGCGGCCAGCGTGACGACCGCGAACAGGACGGCCAGGAGGGATCGGGCGCTCGGCCTCACGACGAGGCGTCGCGCTCGAGCAGGGCCTTCGCGTGCGCGAGCTGCTGGCGGACCGCGTCGGGCGCGGTCCCGCCGATCACCGCGCGCGCCCGCAGCGAGGCTTCCACGGTGAGGGCCGGGTAGACGTCGCGGCCGATCAGGGCGGAGAACCCGCGCAGCTCCTCCAGCGGCACGTCGGCCAGCTCGCAGCCCTTCGCGATCGCGTGCCGCACCGCTCGACCCACCACCTCGTGGGCCTCGCGGAAGGGCAGGCCCTGGCGCACCAGGTAGTCGGCGAGATCGGTGGCGGTGGAATAGTGCGCGCCGGCCGCCTCGCGCATGCGCTCGGTTCGGAAGGTCAGCGATCGGAGCATCGGCGGCAGCACGCGGAAGATCCCCTCGAGCGTGTCCACCGTGTCGAAGAGCGGCTCCTTGTCCTCCTGCATGTCGGAGTTGTAGGTCAGCGGCAGCCCCTTCATGGTGGTCAGCACCGCGGTGAGGTTGCCGTAGAGCCGCCCGGACTTGCCGCGCATCAGCTCGGCCACGTCGGGATTCTTCTTCTGCGGCATGATCGACGAGCCGGTGGCGAAGGCGTCCGCGAACTCCACGAAGCCGAACTCGGCGGTCGCCCACAAGGTCAGATCGGCGGCGAGGCGCGAGCAGTGCATGCCGAAGATCGCCGCGCTCCCGAGGAACTCGACGACGTAGTCGCGATCGGCCACCGCGTCCATGCTGTTGGGGCTGGGCGCGCTGAAGCCCAGATCGCGGGCCAGGACCTCGCGGTCGATGGCGAAGGCCGCGCCCGCGAGGGCCGCTGCGCCCAGGGGCATGACGTTGACGCGCGCGCGGCCCTCGCGAAAGCGCTGCCGGTCGCGCTCGAGCATGAACACGTAGGCGAGCAGGTGGTGCGCGAGCAGGACCGGCTGGGCGCGCTGCAGGTGGGTGTAGCCCGGCATCGGCGCCTCGCGGTGCTGCTCGGCCTGCGCGAGCAGCGCGCCCTGGACCTCGCGGAGGCCCGCGTCCACGTGATCGAGGATGTCGCGCAGGTAGAGCCGCTCGTCGAGCGCGACCTGGTCGTTGCGGGAGCGACCGGTGTGGAGCTTGCCGCCGACCGGCCCCGCCAGCTCGACGAGCCGCCGCTCCACGTTCATGTGGATGTCTTCCAGCTCGCGCCGGAACGGGAACGCGCCGCCCTCCAGCTCCGCGCGGACCGCGTCGAGCCCGGCGAGGAGGCTCTCCAGCTCCGCGTCGGTGATCAGCTTGGCCCGGGCCAGCGCGCGCGCCCACGCCGCGCTGCCGGTGAGATCGTACGGCCAGAGACGCCGATCGAACGACAGCGAGGAGGTGAAGGCCTCGGCGGCGGGATCGGCCCCCTGCGCGAAGCGCCCGGCCCAGGCCTTCCCCGGCGGCGGGCCCGCGGCGGTCACGACACGCCCGCCCGGCCGGCGGCCGCGGCGGGCTCGGGGGCGGTACGGAGGAGCGCGGCGATCTCCGACATGATGCGGTGGGTGATCTCCTCGCGCACCGCGCGCGCGGCCGGCCGATGGCGCAGACGCTCGAAGTAGAGCGGCGCGCCGAAGCGGACGGAGACGGGATGCCGTCGCGGCAGGTAGAAGCGCCGCGCCCGCAGCGCCTCGTAGGTGCCCGCGATGGCCGCGGGCACGATGGGCACCCCGGCGCGCAGCGCGATCATCGCCGCGCCCGGCTGGCCGCGCACGAGCCGCCCTTCCTGACTGAACGGGCCCTCGGGGAAGATGCCGACGACGCGCCCCGCCTCCAGCACGCGGAGCACCCGCTTGATCGCCCCCGGATCCGGCCGCTCGAGGTTCACCGGGATCGAGCCGATACGGCGGTGAATCGGCGGATGCAGCGGCGTGGCCCGGAACACGCGCGGCATGACCAGGAACGAGATGGGCCGCGGCACCGCGACGCCCAGCACCACGCCGTCGAGGTAGTTGTGGTGGTTGGCGGCCAGGATGAACGAGCCCGACTCCGGCAGGTGCTCGATGCCGTGCACGCGCAGGTCGAACAGCCCGCGCAGCAGCAGGCCCGAGGTGGCGCGAAACACGTGATAGAGCAGGGGGAACCCCTCCGGCGCGCGACGACGGGGCGTCGCCGCCGCGGCGGACGGCAGCACCGAAAGGGTGGAGGAATCGTCGCCCGAGGCCATACGGCGCGAGGATAGCACGAGCCCCCGCCCGGAGGAGACGCTCTGGCGCCCGCCCGGGCCCGGATACTCGACGCGCCCGCGGCGGCTACTTCGTGTTCGTGCGCGCGAGGCGGTAGCGGGCCACCGCCGCGTTGTGGTCGGCCAGGTTCGTCGAGAACTGGTGGTGGCGGTCGTCGGTGGCCACGAAGTACAGGTAGCCCACCGAGGCCGGTCGCGCGGCGGCCTGGATGGCGGCGCGGCCGGGGCTCGCGATGGGACCCGGCGGCAGCCCCTGGCGGCGATACGTGTTGTACGGCGAGTCGGCCTGGAGATCCTCGCGGGTGAGCCGCTTGCGGTCCTTGCCCACCGCGTACTGCACGGTCGGATCGGCCTGCAGCGGCATGTCCCGCTTGAGCCGGTTCCAGAACACCGCGGAGATGAGCGGCATCTCGGCCGGCTCCACCGCCTCCTTCTCGATGATGGAGGCCAGCGTCAGCAGCTGGTGCACGGTGAGATCACGGTGCCGCGCCTCCAGCAGGAGCTCCGGCGAGATCTTCTCGCGCATGCGCGCGACCATGCGGGCCAGAACCTCCTCCGGTGTCATGCCCTTCACGAACTGATAGGTGTCGGGAAAGAGATACCCCTCGACCGAGTCGGCCTGGATGTCGAGCGTCTTCAGGAAGACGGGATCCTTGCCGACCCGCAGGATGTCCTCGGCCGCGGCCAGCCGCTCGATCTGGAGCTGGCGCGCCAGCTCGCCGAGGGTGCTCCCTTCCTGGAAGACCACCATGTGCTGGAACACCTGGCCGCCTTCCATCAGCTCGAGCACGCGCACCGTGTTGGTGCCGGCCGGGATCTGATATTCGCCGGCCTTCAGGCTGCGGAAGCTGCCCCGGGCGAGGCTCAGGAGGACGAAGCCCACCCGGCTGCGAATGACCCCGGCGTCGTCGAGGATCTCCGCGACCTCCACCACACCCTTGTGGGCCGGGATCTCGACGACCCGGGGGCGGGCGCGGAGCGGGCCGGGAACGGTCAGGATCCACCAGCCCTCGAGCAGCAGGGCGAGGATCAAGACCACCAGCCCGAAGCCGACCGCGGTGCGCCAGGTGGGACCGGGACGGGGCCCTCGGCCCCAGACCGTCAGCGATCTCGGGCGCTCCATCATGATTTCCCCATATTGGCCGGGCTTCGTTTCTCAGTCAAACTGCGGGTCCGCGAACGCTGGCGGCCCCGGAGTTCCCTGGTATAATGATCGGCCGGGGCCAACGCCGCCCCTCATTTTCCGAGGAGGAACCCCAATGCAGGAGCTGATGCTTCCAGTCCGTCACGAGTGGCTCGCCCGGGAGCGTGCCTACGGGAAGATCGCCATCGAGCCGTTCGAGCCGGGCTTCGCGTTGACCGCGGGCAATGCCTACCGTCGGGTGCTGCTGTCCTCCATCGCGGGCGCCGCTCCCACCTGGGTCAAGATCGAGGGCGTGCTCCACGAGTTCTCGCATCTCACCGGCGTGCGGGAAGACACCCTGGACATCATTCTCAATCTCCGCCAGCTGGTGTTCACGCTGCACGTGAACCGTCCGAAGCTGCTCCGGCTGAAGGCCCAGGGCGTGCGCACGGTGACCGCGCGGGACTTCGAGCCCGACTCGGACGTCGAGGTCCTGACCCCGGACGTGGCCCTCGCCACCCTGGACAAGGACGGCAGCCTCGAGATGGAGGTGTGCGTCGAGCGCGGCCGCGGCTACCAGCCCGCCGAGAAGCGCGAGCCGGAGGCGCTGCCCATCAACGCGATGCTGATGGACGCCGACTTCTCGCCGGTGAAGCGCGTGAACTTCCACGTCGAGGCGGAGCCCTCCGGCGCGGAGCGCCTGATCCTCGAGGTGTGGACCAACGGCACCCTGACCCCGGAGGTCGCGGTCGCCGACGCCTCCCGCATCCTGGACGACCAGTTCGCCCTGCTGGTCGACTTTCCGGTCGACGCGCCGCCTCCGGCCGAGGGCACCGAGACCGGGACCGAGCCGCCGGTGCGCAGCGAAGTGAACGAGCATCTTTTCCGGAATGTCGACGAGCTGGAGCTGTCGGTGCGGGCGTCCAACTGCCTCAAGACCGCGAACATCCGGACCATCGCCGACCTGGTGCAGAAGACCGAGTCGGAGCTGCTGAAGACCAAGAACTTCGGCAAGAAGTCGCTGAACGAGATCAAGACCATCCTGGGAGAGATGGGGCTCTCCCTCGGCATGCGTCTCGATCCCGAGGAGCTGGAGCGGCTGCGCGCCCACTACGAGCGCGCGTTCGAGACATAACCGCCTCCCGCCTTCCCGCGCGTCCCACTCACGGCCTCCGGAGATCATCCGGGGGCCGTGGTGTTTTCCGGGTCGGCCAGATGGAACGTGTCGGTCGTGCCGCGCGCCCACGCGGTGACGCGGAGCACCCGGCCATCGGTCTCCAGCATGACCGCGCCGTCGCGATCCGTGCGGTAGATGTGGGCGCCGGCGGCCTCGAGCCGGGCCAGGGCGTCGGGGCTCGGATGCCGGAACGGATTTCGCGCGCCCACCGACACCACCGCGATCAGCGGCTGCGCGGCGCGAAGGAACGGCACCCCCGACGACGAGCGGCTGCCGTGGTGCGCCACCTTCAGGACCAGCGCGCGCAGCGGGCCGCCGCGGCCGAGCAAGGCCGCTTCGCCCTGCGCCCCCAGATCGCCCGGCAGCAGCAGGGAGACACCGCGCCAGTCCAGGCGCAGCACCAGCGACTGGTCGTTGGCCGCCACCGGCGGTCCCGTCGCGGGGCCGAGCACGGTGACCATCGCGCGACCCAGCCAGAGCCGCTGGCCGGCGGCCAGCGCCCGGCGGGGCGCGCCCGATCGGCCGAGCGCCGCCACCGTGTCCGCGGCGCCGGACGGGGGGCGCCCGCTCTCCCAGAACTCGCCGACGTGGAAGCGTCGGAGCACGGCGGCCAGCCCGCCGGAGTGGTCGATGTCCCAGTGCGACAGCGCCACTGCATCCAGGCGCCGGACCGGCCGGTTCCACAGAAACGGGGCCAGCACCCGCTCGCCCACGTCGAAGCGCCGAGCGCCGCCGGGGCCGCCGTCGACGAGGAGACGGGGCCCGTCGGGCAGCTCGACGAGAGCGGCGTCGCCCTGGCCGACGTCGAGGAAGGTGACGCGCAGCATCCCCTCGGTGGGCGAGAGCCACGGCCAGATCGACGCGACCGCAACGACGACCGCGAGCGCCTCGACCACGACACGCGCGCGCGTCGACGCGACCGCGGGGGGAGCCAGGGCCAGCGCCGCGTACCAGGCGACGACGACGCCGGGGGCCGGGGCGGGCAGATGCGCCATCGCGCCCGGGATGGCGGCGGCGATCGACACCATCGCGCGCAGCACGACCAGGACGAGCCACAGCGTCTCGAACAGGAGCGCGGCCAGCGCGGAGGAGAGCAGCTCCATGAGCAGGGCGAGCATTCCCAGCATGGTGGCGATGCCGGCCAGCGGGACCACCGCGAGATTGGCCACGACGCCGATCAGCGAGAGCTGGTTGAAGTGGGCGAGCATCAGCGGCGTGACCGCGGCCTGCGCGCCCAGGCTCACGGCCACCGCCGTCGCGAGCCAGGCCGGCCAGCCGCGCTCGGTCAGGATCGCGGCCAGCCACGGCGTGACGTAGATGATCCCGGCGGTCGCCGCGAACGAGAGCTGGAAGCCCGGCTCCCAGAGATCGCCCGGCCGCCAGACGAGCAGGGCGAGCGCGGCGGCGGCCAGCGCGTTCATGAGCTGGGACTCGCGGTCGAGCAGCAGCGCGGCCAGGAGCAGCAGGCCCATCAGGGTGGCCCGCAGCACCGACGGCTGTCCGCCGACGACCAGGGCGAAGCCGATCAGCGCGGCCGCCGCCGCCACCGCGGCGCCGCGGCGCGGGACGCCGCACATCGCGAGGCCGGCGAAGATCGCGCCGGCCAGCAGCGCCACGTTGAACCCGGACACCGCGAGGATGTGATAGACGCCGGCGCGACGGAACGCCTCGTCGCTCTCGGGCGGCAGCTGCGAGCGCTCGCCCATGAGCAGACCGGCCAGCAGCGCGCCCGAGGTCTCCGGCAGTCGCGCGGTGATGACCGAGACCGCCCACCGCTTGACCGCGACGGGCCACGGCGGCGTGTCCGGGGCGAGCGCGACGAGCCGATCGGCCCGGGCATTGCCGACCAGCAGGATGCCGTCGCGCCGCAGATGCGCGGGGTAGTCGAAGCCGCCCGGATTGCGGTAGCCGATCGGAGGGTGCAGCCGCGCGTCCACGATCACCCGCTGCCCCTCCCCGAGCCGCGCCGCGATCTCTCCGTAGACCGTGATCTGCACGCGGCCCGAGGCGGGCAGCCGCTCGGGGCCCGCGTGCATCGCGAGGACGTCGAGGAGCAGGCGCGTGCGATCCGGCGCCCACCGGACCGGCTCCTGGGCGAGCCTGGCCTCGACGGTGACCGACCTCGGCGGGGCGCGTCGCGCGAGGTGGTCGTCGGCCAGCGGGGCCGGCGCGGCCCGCAACGCTCCCAGCACCGCGATGCCCGAGAGCACGAGCGTGAGCGCCACTCGGGGCATGCGCGGCGCGAGCAGGATCGAGGCGAGCAGCGCGAGGGCACCGGCCGCGAGCAGCGTCGCGGGCGGGATGGCCCACCACGAGCCGGCCGCGATGCCGGCCGCGACCGCGGCGGTGGGCGGCAGCAGCGGCGCGGCGGGGACGAGCCGATCAATCACGCACGGTGATGAAGCGGCGGATCGCCGCGAGCTTCTTCGGCCCCATGCCCAGCACGTAGCGCAGGGCCTCGGGGGAGTCGAAGCGGCCGCGGCGCTCGCGCTCCTCGACGATGCGCTGGGCGAGACCCGCGCCCACCCCGGGCAGGCGCGCCAGCTCGGTCGCGTCGGCGCGATTGACGTCGAGCGGCTCGGCGGGGGGCGGCGGCGCGGCCGGGACCGGGACGGGGGTTGCGGGCGCCGGCGGGGTCACGCGGCCGGGCACGGCCGGAGCCGCGGGGGGCGGCGGCGTGGGCCGGCCCGGCGCTTGGCGAGGAGCGGCGCCGGCCGGCGCCGCGTCCGCGTCGGGAACGAGCGGGCTCACCGCGTCCTCGCGATCGAACCGCTCGAATCGCTCCGCCGCATCCGGGAATCCCGCGCGCCACTCGCGCACCCCGAGCCCGACCAGCAGCGTGAAGGCCAGCAGGATCAGGAGCCGGAGCTGCGGCAGCGTGTACGGCATGCGCCCACGCTCGCACGCGGCGAAGCGCGCGAGAAGAGTGCGAGTTCGGATACGCGGCGTATATCCGCCCGGATGCGGTATATCCGAGATGCGGTGTATCCGGAAGGATGCCGCGTGGGTCCGCGCGGACGCTTCGCGCGCGTCGCACGGGTGGAGGGCGCCCGCCGATCGTGCTACAGTCCGGTGACGCAGCCAGTCCATGCCAGATTCGCCGGTGTCGATGGCGTCGGCGATGGCCGGTTACCGACTCGATCCCAGTGGCCGAAAATCTCGCGATCCTCGTCGTCATCGCCACGCTCGCGGGCGCCTTCGTGCTCGTGCTGCTGAACACGCTCTGGCGGATGGAGGGCCGCGCCCACTGGAGCCGGGAAGCGGGGATCCGGCGCAGCCAGCGGCGCGAGCGCCGCGTGTTCCGCATCGGGGTCGGGGTGGTGCTGGTCATGGGGGCGCTGCTGCTGGTGGGCCAGCTCCTGCGCCGGCCGTCCTGCGTCGGCCGCATCGTGACGATCAAGGGCCCGCAGGGCGCCTCCATGGAGTGCATCTGCGAGCAGGGCCGGCGCGGCGTCTGCTTCCCGTCGGGGCCCTAGGAGGCGCGCGGATGCGCGCGCGCGCGGATGCGCGCGCGGCGGGTCAGGCCAGCCCGAAGCCGTGGCCCCGGATGAACGGCCCGAAGTTGTGGCGCTCGGGCACCGAGTACTGCCGCGCCTTGTCCTCCGACCAGCCGTACCGCTCGGCATAGCCGTACCGATCCGCGAAGCGCTGGCTCTCCTTGGGCGTCGCGTGCCGCGCCTCGCGTCGCCGATCGTAGGCGTCGAGCTGGGCGGGAAGGTCGGCGTCGTCGTAGCGGTCGGTGTGGACGGTCACCGCCGGCGGCAGCCGCATGCTCGTCCACCCCGGCTGGCTCGGATAGCCCACGCAGAGCCCGGCCACCGGGAACACGCCGGCCGGCAGCTCCAGCAGCGCGGCGAGCTTCTCGACGTGGTTGCGCACCACGCTGATCGGGCAGCAGCCGAGCCCGAGGACCTCGGCCGCCACGATGAACGCCTGCAGCACGAGCCCCGCGTCCACCGCCGCGTTCATGAACATGTCGAGCGTGTCGTTGGGAAAGGGGCGGGCGCGCAGCTCGCTGATCCGGCGGATGCGGCGGTGGTCGCCGCAGAAGACCATGAACAGCGGCGCCTGGGCGATCCACGGCATGTCGGGGATCCAGGAGCCGATGGTGGACTGCTTCGATCGGTCTCGCACCAGCACGATGCCGACCTGCTGCAGGTCCGATTTCGACGGGGCCGACAGCGCGGCGGCCAGCGCGATGTCGAGCACCTCGTCGGGAATGGGCTCCGGCTTGTAGCGGCGCTGGGTGCGGTGCGAGAGCAACAGCGCGAGCGCGCCCTCCGCGGGCCGGTCGCGGCCCGCCTCGGTGGCCAGGCCGAAGCGCTCCTGGATCAGGTCGGCGATCGTGCGGGTCACGGCGTGAGCGCCGCGCGCGTGATCGTCGTCGTCTCCCGGTTGTGCCACTCCGAGGCCGCGAAGGCCTCGTTGATCTGCTCGAGCGGGTACTTGTGCGAGAGGATGCGGTGCCACGGGCGGCTCTCGCGAGTGCGCACCAGGAAGTCGAGCGCGCGCGGGATCACCCACGGGTCGTACTGGATGACCCCCATGATCTTCTTCGAGCCCCAGACGAGGAGCGACGGCTCGAGCTCCACCTTGGCCCCGCGGCTGATCGTGCCGATCTCCAGATAGGTGCCGCCCGAGCGCAGCATCTCGATGCCCTCGGGGATGACCGCGGGGAAGCCCACCAGGTCGCACGCGAGGTCCGCGCCCACGCCGCCCGTCCACTGGCGCACCAGCTTCACCCGCTCGCGCCGGTCGGTGATCTCCTTCACGTCGATGGTGTGGTCCGCCCCGAAAGCCTTCGCCAGCTCGAGGCGGCCCGGGATCTGGTCCACCACGATCACGGTCTGCGCGCCCATGTCCTTGGCCACCGCGGCGGCCTGGATGCCGAGGCCGCCCGCGCCCTGCAGCACCACCGCGTCGCCCTGCCGCAGGCCGGCCACGTGCAGGCCGTAGAAGACCTGGGAGAGCGCGCAGTTCACGCCGGCCACCGCCTCGTCGGGCAGGACGTCGGGCACCACGAACACCTCGCCGCGCGGGCGCAGGTAGTAGTGATCCGCGAAGGCGCCGTGCAGGTGCGGGAAGGCGCCGGGGCCGAGCGGCCGCTCGATCTTGCTCGGGCAGGCCGCGGGCTCCTTGTGCAGGCACGCGTAGCAGCGGCCGCACGGGTAGAAGTAGGTGTAGGCGACGCGGTCGCCTTCCTTGAGCGGGCGGCCGAGCGAGTCGGTCTTCACCTTCGAGCCCAGGCGGGCCACGCGCCCGGTCATCTCGTGGCCGAAGATCCAGCCGTCGTCGGGCAGGCGCAGGGGCGCGTCCCCGCGCCAGAAGTGCAGGTCGGATCCGCAGATGTTGGCGTGGGTCACCCGGATCAGGACCGCCTCGGGCTCGATCTCGGGGATCGGCACCGGGCGGATCTCGAAGGGCTTGCCGGGACCGAAGAAGACGGCGGCGCGCGCGGTGTCGGCCATGTCAGGCTCCTCGCTCCGCGCCCAGCTCGAAGACGTCGTGGAGGGCCCGGACGGCCAGCTCCGCGTACTTGTCCTCGATGACGCAGGAGACCGCGATCTCGGACGTCGAGATCATCTGGATGTTGATGCCTTCGCGGGAGAGCGTCTCGAACATGCGGGCCGCGACCCCGGCGTGGCTCCGCATGCCCACGCCGACGATCGAGACCTTGGCGACCCGGTCGTCCGCGGTGACGCCCTCCGCGCCGATGTCGCGGGCGATCGCGGCCAGCACGCTCGCCGCGCGGGTGCGATCGGCCCGCGGCAGCGTGAACGAGATGTCGGTCAGCCCGTCGCGGCTGATGTTCTGCACGATCATGTCCACCACGATGCTCTGCGATCCCAGGCCGCCGAACACCCGCGAGGCGATGCCGGGCCGGTCCGGCACCCGCAAGATCGACACCTTCGCCTGTCCCCGATCGTGGGTGATGCCGGTCACCACCACGTCTTCCATGCTGTGATCCTCCCTGGTGACCAGCGTGCCCGGGTCCGGCTTGAAGGTGGAGCGCACGTGGACCGGTACGTTGTACTTCTTGGCGAACTCCACCGAGCGGGCCTGCAGCACCTTCGCGCCGAGGGCGGCCATCTCGAGCATCTCGTCGTAGGAGACGCGCGGCAGCTTGCGGGCGTCGGGCACCACGTTGGGGTCGGCGGTGTAGACGCCGTCCACGTCGGTGAAGATCTCGCACACGTCGGCCTTCAGCGCGGCGGCCAGCGCGACCCCGGTGAGGTCGGAGCCGCCGCGGCCGAGGGTGGTGATGTCGCCGTCCTCGGTGGTGCCCTGGAAGCCGGCCACCACCGCCACGCGCCCCGCGTCGAGCGCGCGGTGGATGCGCTCGGCGGTGATGCGCTTGATGCGCGCGCGGGTGTGAGCGGTATCGGTGACGAGCCCCACCTGCGGTCCGGTGAAGGAGGACGCGGGATGACCGAGCGACTGTAGCGCCATCGCGAGCAGCCCGATCGTCACCTGCTCGCCGGTGGCCAGCAGCATGTCCATCTCGCGCGGATCGGGAGTGGGCGTGATCACGCCCGCGAGCGAGACGAGACCGTCGGTGGTCTTGCCCATCGCGGAGACCACGACCACCAGGCGATGGCCTTGCGCGACATAGTCCGCCACGCGCCGGGCCACGTTCTTGATCTTCTCGGGATCCGCGACGGAGGAGCCGCCGTACTTCTGGACGATCAGCTGACCCATGGGAGGGCCATCCTACACGACGGCCGCGCAGAGTGTAAAGTTGCGGGCTTCAGCGGGGGCGGTGCGCGGGGCCGCCGTCGTCGCGCGGACGAATCGCGCGCGATGGCGGCCGCTCCTGTCGCCGCTGGCGGATCTGCTCGCGCGCCTGCTCGCGCTGCTCGGGCGTCATGTTGCGCCAGCGCTCGAGATTTCGGTCCATGCGCTCGCGCTGCTCGGGCGAGAGCGACTGGTAGCGCTCGAAGCGCTGCTGGATCTGCTGCTTCCGCTCGGGGGGCAGCCGCTGGAAGCGATCGTAGTCGCGCTCCAGCTCCCGGCGACGGTCCTCGGGTAGCTGGTTCCAGCGCTGGAAGTCCTGCATGATCCGCGCGCGCTCGCTCGGCGGCATCTGGCGGAAGCGCTGCAGGTTCTGCCGCGCGTTCTGCCGCTCCTCGGGCGAGAGGCTCCGCCAGTGACGATAGTTCTCGAGCGCGCGCTGCTGCTGCTCGGGTGTCATGCTCTTCCATCGCTCGAGATTGCGCTCGGCGAGGGCCCGCTCCTCGGGGGAGAGGCGCTCGAGCCCCTGGATCGGCGCGCCGGGCGCGGCGGGGGCCGCCGCGGGCGGCGGCGTCTGCGCGAGCACGGCCGACACCGGGAGCATCAGGGGGAGCGTCAGGAGGCCGAGCGCGAGCGCGATCAGGCCGCGCATGTCACCGGCTCTCCTTCGCGGGCGCGGTCGTCCTCGCGGGATCGGAGCGGTCGCCTCCCGGCGCGGCCGCGTCGTCGGCGGCCTGGTTCTCGAGCATGCGCAGGCGCTCGAGCAGGCCCATGCGGCGCGTCACCTCGCGATCGCGCGCGTAGTCGGGGCTGGTCAGCAGATCGAGGTCTCTCAGCATCTCCGCGTCCACCGCATCACCGGTCGCCTTGGGCGTCGCCGCCGGCTCGGCCGCGCCCGCCTCCACCGCGCCCGAGAAGGCCAGCAGCGCGAGCCCCGCCCACCCGACCCACGCCGGCACGCTCAGCTCTTGCTCGCCTCCGGCAGCTCGTCCAGCTCGTTGATCACGTTGAAGTCCTCGAGCAGGTCGAGCCGCTGCACCACGTCGAGCCGCGCGATCATGTCGAGCTGGCTGGCCAGGATCGTGTTGTCGAGCGCCAGCGGATCGGGCGCGCCCGGCCCCCGCACGATGCCCGGCCACCCGGCCACGACCAGCGCGGTGACGAGGGCGGCGGCCACGAAGGCCGGCGCCGGGCGCAGCAGCCAGCCCCAGACCGGACCGGCGGCGCCGCGGCGCTCGAGCCGATCGCGCAGCTCCGCGCGATAGGCGCCCCAGTGCACGGAGGGAGGCGTCGGCGCGGTGCGCTGCAGCTCGGCCATCAGCGCGGTGTAGCGCTCGCGGGTCGCCCGGCATTCGGCGCAGATGGCCAGATGGGCGGCCACGCGGGAGCGCTCCGGCTCGGCCAGCTCGCCGCGCGCGTGATCGACCAGCAGCTCGTCGACATGTACGTCGCTCATGCCTCGTCCCCGAGCCGCCGCCTCAGCGTCGAGAGGGCCCGGTGCAGGTGAACCCGCACGGTGGCCTCCGACACGCTGAGCACGGCGGCGATGTCGCGGGTCGCCAGCCCTTCCCGCACCGAGAGCGTGACCGCGGCGCGCTGCTGCGGCGAGAGCTCGTTCACCAGCGCCCACACGCGGCTCATGCGCTGCTCCGTGTCGAGCGCGTCCGCCGGATCCGAGAACGGCGCGGCGGCCTGCTCCACCGGATCGGGCCCGTCCGGATCGTCACCGCGATCGCGCCAGCCGACCAGCCGACGCCAGCCGCGACGGCGCCGCTGGCGATCGAGGCAGCAGTTGACCAGGATCCGGTAGAACCAGGTCGAGAACTTCGACTGGCCGGCGAACGAGCCGGCCGCCTCGTGGAGCCGGATGAAGGCATCCTGCGAGCAGTCCTTGGCCTCCTCGCGGTCGCGCACGATCGACCAGGCGATGCGATAGGCCCGCTCCTGGTAGCGCTCCGCCAGGAGATCGAATGCTCCTGGTTTTCGCTCCGCCACCGCACGGCACAGCTCTTCATCGCTCGACTCCACGGGCGCCCCTCGGCCCGATCTTCCCACACGGGCCCCACCGACGCGCTGCCTCGGACCAGCACATCATATCCTATTGAATTCATTCACGTTCACGATTCGTCCGCTCCGGGTGGAGTGCCGCCGTCCCCGGATACGACGGCCGGGTCGGCCCGGCCGTTTACGATGGCGGCCCCCAAATCCTTGGGGCTTTGCCCGGGCCGGTCATACCCTGCCGTCATGCGATGGGGGATCGCCCTGCTGGCGCTGCTGGTCGCCGTCGCGATTCCGACCTTGATGTTCGTCGGAGGCGTGAGCCTGCGGGGGCTCGCCTGGCTCCTGGTTGCCGGCATCGCGCTGGTGCTGCTGATCGACCTCACCGACCGGATCACGGATTGGATCCAGGACCGCCGGTGGGGCCGCCGCCGTTAGCAGGCGGGCCGGCGCCCCGTTACCGGTCGGGAGTCGCGACCGCACCCCGCGTGGCGTCGGCCAGGCTGACGTGCTCCACCAGCAGGTACAGCAGGCCGACGATCGTGATCGGGAAGAACTGCGAGGCGTGCAGCAGCAGCGAGAAGGACAGCGCCTCCGTGCGGGGCACCGCAAAGAGAGCCAGGGCCAGCACGGTGGCCGCCTGGATCACGCCGACGAACCCGGGGCTCGAGGGCAGGCTCACGCCCAGGCCGAGGAACGCGAGCAAGGTCCACGCTGCGGCGAGCGGCAGGTCCAGGTGGGCGGCGTGGAGCGCGGTCCAGAACGACAGCGCGAGGACCAGCCAGATGCCGACCGAGTAGGCCACGATCGGCCCGGTGTGGCCGGCCGACTGAACGCCGCGCAGCCCCTCGATCATGGTATCCAGCAGCCCGAGGAGGCGGCGCTCGAGCCAGCCCACTCGCCTGAAGAGCCACTGGATCAGCCCGCGGCAGGCGGCCGGCGCGGCCGCGATCGCGACCAGGACCACGATTCCCGCCAGGTCCGCCAGCAGGAAGACCACGATGGACCAGCGCACGCTGGCCGGCACCGGCACCACGAGGAGGAGCGCGGCCACGATCAACCCGACCGACAGCCCGTCCAGCACGCGCTCGACGACCACGGTGGCGAAGGCGGTGCCGAAGCGCTGGCCCCGACGCGTGACGACGTAGACGCGCACCAGCTCGCCGGCGCGGAGCGGCAGCAGGTTGTTGCCCATGTACCCGATCATCAGCGCGCGAAAGAGATGGCTCGGGCGGGCGCCCGGCGGGAAGAGGTAGTACCAGCGCACCGCGCGAAGCCAGATGGAGACGAAGCCGAGACCCACGCTGAGGGCCAGGTAGGTCCAGAGCGTCTCCCGGAGCCGGGCGCCGACGACGCGCAGATCGACGTCCCAGAAGAAGTAGACGAGCAGCCCGGCGCTCACCGCCAGGCCCAGCAGGATCTTGCCCAGCCGCCCGAACGACGGCATCCGGATCAGGCTCAGCGGCCGGGGGCGGCGAGCCGCGACGGCCCGGTCACGCCTCGACCCGGATCATGGTGCTGCGCGAGGCCACGACCGGCAGCGTGTCGATGGCGGCCAGGGCGGCGCGCATGTCACGCTCGCGGGCCTCGTGGGTCATCATCACCACCGGGACCGCCTCGGTGCGCGCCCGCTCCTTCTGCAGCACCGACACCAATGAGATGTCGTTCTGTCCCAGGATGCCCGCGACCTGGGCGAGGACGCCGGGACGGTCCAGCGCCATGACCCGGAGATAGTAGGCCGAGCGGATCTCGTCCACCGGCCGCAGCGGCAGGGGATGGCGCGCCAGCGACGGCAGGTCGGACTCGAGCGCGGGGATGCCGTGGGCCTCGCGCCGGGCGATCTCGAGCGCGTCGGACCAGACCGCGGACGCGGTCGGGAGCTGGCCGGCCCCGCGCCCGTAGAACATGAGGTTGCCCACGTTGTCGCCGGTCATGAACACCGCGTTGAACACGCCGGAGACCGCGGCGAGCGGGGAGGACGCCGGAATCATGGTCGGGTGCACCCGCGCCTCGAGGGCGCCCTCGGAGGCCTTCGCGATCGCCAGGAGCTTGATGCGATAGCCGAGCTCGCCGGCGTTGACCACGTCCTGCTGGGAGATGGCGGTGATGCCCTCGGTGTAGATGTCCTTGAGGTCCACCGCGGTCCGGAAGGCGAGGGTGGCCAGGATCTGCAGCTTGTGGGCGGAGTCGAGCCCTTCGATGTCGAGCGTCGGGTCGGCCTCGGCGTAGCCGTGCGCCTGGGCCTCCTTCAGCACCTCGCCGAAGTCCCGGCCCTCGTCGGCCATCTTGGACAGGATGTAGTTGCAGGTCCCGTTCACGATGCCGAAGGCGGACAGGATCCGGTTGGCCGGGAGCCCGTCCTTCACCGCGCGGATGAGCGGAATTCCGCCGGCCACCGCGGCCTCGAAGCCCAGCATGACCCGGCTCCGACGCGCCTCCTGGAACAGCTCGTCGCCGTGGTGGGCCAGCAGCGCCTTGTTGGCGGTCACCACGTGCTTGCCCGCCTGCAGCGCCTTCAAGATGAAGGTGCGGGCCGGCTCGAGGCCCCCGACCAGCTCGATGACGATACGGACCGATGGGTCGTCGATCGCCTGGTTGGCATCGGTCGTGAGCGGCAGGGCCTTCAGATCCAGCCCTTCGCGTGGCCGCGTCAGGTCCGCGTCGGCCACCCGGCCCAGCGTGAGCCGGCAGCCGGCCCGCTCGGACATCTCGGCGCCGTGGCTCTGGAGGATCTTGACCACGCCACAGCCGACCGTACCGAGCCCCAGGAGGGCGATCTTGATCTCGTTCATGGCTCCATCGAGGGCCGCGGAGGCGACGCGCGCGTCAGGCGGTCCGCGGTCGTGCCCGGCACGCTACCGGCTGGTGAGGGTCTTGAGACCGCGGAGGGCCTGGCGGATCCGCTGCTCGTTCTCGACCAGGGCGAACCGGACGTGGCCGTCGCCGTACTCGCCGAAGCCGATGCCGGGCGAGACCGCCACCTTGCACTCCTGGATCAGCAGCTTGGAGAACTCCAGCGAGCCCATGCTGCGGAACTCCTCCGGGATGGGGGCCCACACGAACATGGTGCCCCTGGGCTTCTCCACCGTCCAGCCGATCTTGTTGAGGCCGTCCACCAGGACGTCGCGGCGCTTTCTGTGCAGCTCGACGATGTCCTCGACGCAGCCCTGCTCGCCCTCCAGGGCGATGATCGCGGCGATCTGGATCGGCTGGAACGCCCCGTAGTCGAGGTACGACTTGATACGGCCGAGCGCGTGGACCATCTTCGCGTTGCCGCACACGAAGCCCACCCGCCAGCCCGGCATGTTGTAGGACTTCGACAGCGAGAAGATCTCGACCCCCACTTCCTTGGCCCCCGGAACCTCCAGGAACGACGGCGCCTTGTACCCGTCGAAGGTGAAGTCGGCGTAGGCGAAGTCGTGCACCACCATGAGGTGGTGCTCGCGGGCGAAGTCCACCACCTTCACGAAGAAGTCGCGGTCCACGCACGCGGTGGTCGGGTTGTGGGGGAACGAGAGGATCAGGAGCTTGGCCTTGGGCCAGGCCAGCCTGGCGGTCTCCTGGAGCCGGGCGAAGAAGTCCTCCCCCGGCACGAGGGGCACCGATCGCAGGTCGCCGTCGGCGATGACGACCGAGTAGGAGTGGATCGGGTACGTCGGGTTCGGGACCAGCGCCCCGTCGCCGGGCTGGAGCACCGCCAGGGCCAGGTGGGCCATGCCCTCCTTGGCGCCGATGGTCGCGATGGCCTCGGTTTCGGGGTCGAGCTCGACCCCGTAGCGCGTGCGGTACCAGGTGGTGACCGCCTTGCGAAGGCGGGTGATCCCCTTGGAGGCGGAGTACCGGTGGTTGCGTGGGTTCCGGGCCGCCTCCACCAGCTTGTCGACGATGTGCTTGGGCGTCTCCTGGTCCGGGTTGCCCATGCCCAGGTCGATGATGTCCTCGCCTCGGGCTCGCGCCTTGGACTTCAGGTCGTTGACGATCGCGAAGACATACGGCGGGAGACGCTTGATCCGGTAGAACTCATCCATTGATCTTCTCCAGGGAGTCCGATCTTACTTCGCGAGTCGCGAAAGTGTCAACAAAACGCTGTACGGCGGGCACATACAGCGCACTCGGCGGGCTCGGGGAGGGGGGTTGACACCCTCAGAAACCGCGTGCTAGAAAGCCATACCGGGCGAAACCGTAACCAACACCGACCCTTCCAGCACACGGTCCAGAGAGGCACCGCTCGAGGCCCCAGGCGGCCACGAAAGCCCGGCAGACGGCAGGGCAGCACAGGGGAGGGGACGGTCAATGTTCAGGCGACGGGGCAAGCGACCGCGGCGAAGCGACTTGACGGCGTTCATCGACGAGGGATCGGAGATGGAGGGCCGCTACACGTTTCGCGGGACGGTGATGCTCAACGGCAGGTTCAAGGGCGAGATCAGCTCGGAGGACACCCTGATCATCGGCGAGCGCGGAGTGGTTGAGGCCGACATCCGGGCCGGGCGGGTCCAGGTGAACGGCGAGATCACCGGCAACGTGCGGGCGACCGAGCGGATCGACCTCAAGCGGACGGCCCGGATGTACGGCGACGTCGAAGCCCCCGTCGTGGTGGTGGAGGAAGGCGTGGTCTTCGAAGGCCATTGCCGGATGGCCAAGCCGAGCCCGATGGGGGAGATCAGCGGCCGGGACCTGGCCGTCGTCCCCCTCAAGCGCTGACCGGAGACGATGCGCAAGCCCAAGCAGTTCAATCTGCTGATGGTTCGGGACGACGGCAGCCGCGTCTTGCGCCTCTCCGTGCCCGGCTGGGTGGTCGGCGCCCTGGTCGGCGGCTTCGCGGTGACCCTGCTCGGCCTGGCCGTCATCTACCCCGACTACGTTTCGCTCCGAAATCAGCGCGCAGCCTTCTCCGCCCTGAGCGCCCGCCTGGCCAGCCAGCAGAGCCTGATCGAGGCCTCCCAGCAGCGCATGCGGGAGATCCGGGGCGAGATCAACAGCTGGCGCGACCTGCACGCCAAGATCTGGGAGCCGTTCGGCCCCGAGGCGGGCCCGGCCCGACGCGGCGCCGGCATCGGGGGCGGAGTCGCCGGCGAGGGCGATCGCCCGCCGGTCAAGGAGGAGATGGACCGGCTGCTCGGCATCGTGAAGGAGGAGGGCGAGTCGATCCGCTCGCTCGAGCGCTTCCTCGGCCGGGCCAGCCGGGTGCTCGCCTCGCTGCCGTCCCGCTGGCCGGTGCGCGGGCCGGTGAACTCGGACTTCGGCCAGCGCCGGTCCCCGTGGGCCCCCAACTCCGAGTTCCACAGCGGCATCGACATCGGGGCCGCCATCGGCACGCCGGTGCGGGCTCCGGCCCCGGGTGTGGTGGTCTTCGCGGGTCAGCACGCGGAGTACGGCGTCACCGTCATCATCGAGCACGGCAACGACACCAAGTCGCTCTACGGCCACCTGTCCCGGCTGAGCGTCGCGATGGACCAGCCGGTGCAGCGGGGCGACACGATCGCGCTGACCGGCAACACCGGACGGTCCTCCGGTCCCCACCTGCACTACGAGATCCAGGTGAAGGGCCAGCCGGTGAACCCCCACAGCTACATCTGGGAAGAGTCGGCTCCGGCCGTCGCCCGGTCCGCCCGCTGAGGGCGACCCGCGGGCCGTCAGGCCCCGCGGTGCTTCTCGAGGAACTCCAGGTGGGTCGCGGTGAACCGCTCGGCCTGCTCGATGAAGTGCAGGTGGCCCGCGTCCTCA
>DATFYA010000176.1 GCA_035315345.1 Candidatus Methylomirabilota bacterium | reverse complement strand
GAGCAGCTCGGGGTTGTCGACCTGGAGCTTCACCGCCAGCGCCTCCGCGATCTCTTCGAGCCGGGCCCGCTCCCGGAGCTTCTCGATGAGCTTGGCCTCGTGCTTGCGGAAGTACTCCTCCTCGAAAGACCGCTCGCGCTCCTTGAAGATATCCATGCCCATCACCTCGTTCCTCTGTTGACCGGCCCGAGCCGCGCGATCCACTGGGACGGGGCTCCAGCGGCGCGCGGGCTCATGCGCGATCGTCCTCGAGCGTTGGAGTGGTGCTCGTATCAGACCCATCATTTCGCGTCAATCCTTGCCACGATCGACCCAGCAGCGCCGGCTGCAGAGGGGCAGGTCCACCTTGCCTCGCTGCGCCCAGTGTCCAAAGATCACCGTCTCCGGGCCTCGCCAGACGTCGAACCAGGGGCAATCCCGGCATGCACGAGAATATAGCCGTCGTGGCGGATGAAGGCGTGAAGAGACTCCAGCCACGCAAGCCAGTCCTCGAGTGAGGACCCAGCTGCTTGCGCACCTGATCCAGCGTTCCCGTGGCGCGGCCCTCAAGCAGTGCGACCTCGTGGTTGCCACGACGGTGAGGGCGTCCAGGCGGCGGGCGAGGTCGAGACCCCCCGCGCTGTCGGGTCCGCGGTTGATGAGGTCACCACACAGCGCGAGGCGATGTTGCTGTCGGTTGAAACCGGCGACCGCCAGTAAGTCACGCAGCTCGGCCGCGCAGCCTTGGACGTCGCCCACGAACAGCACATCCCCATGTACGCACTTGTAGCATGCGCCGAGCCAAGGCCGTAAGCGCCTGCTAGTGCCGATCCAACTTGATTTGGCCAGAATAATGGGGGCACCCGCATACGCTGTTCCCAAGGGGGGACAGCATGGCCAACTCCGTGCGGCTGCGGACGCTGACGCGAGGGGAGCAGCGAGTGCTGCGGGCGAAGGTCAAGGATCGGCGACTGGCGGCCCGGCTCCACTGCCGGTATCGGGTGATCGCCGAGGTCGCCCGCGGCTGCTCGGTCGCCGAGGCGGCCGATCGCGTCGGCTGCAACGTGACCATGGTGTACGAGTGGGTGCATCGGTTCAACGCGAGCGGCTTCACGACCTTCGAGCAACCGCCCAATCCAAAGGGGCGGCTGCCCATTATCACGGGGCCCCAGATCCGCGAACTGATCGACATCGCCCTGTCCAGTCCCGCCGAGCGAGGTCTGCCGTTCTCGGCGTGGACGGTACCCAAACTGGCCGAGTACTGCCGGCAGCGCGGGCTGCTGCCGCCGATCACCGATGAATGGGTCCGCCGGCTCCTCCGCCGCGAAGGGCTGCGCGCCCAGCGGATCCGGACCTGGAAGACCTCGGATGATCCCGCGTTCGATCGGAAAAAAAACGCATCCGCCAGCTCTACCGGACGTGTCCGCCGCGGGCGGCGGTGATCTGCTTCGACGAGTGGGGCCCCCTGGAGCTCAAGCCCTTGGGCGGGCTCGCCTGGGGACGTCGTCGCCGGGCGCAACGCATGCGGGCTACCTATCACCGCCGCAAAGGCACCGAGCAGTTCCTCGGCTTCTACGATGTCCATGCCGACTGCTTGAGCGGCCTGTTCCGGCGGCGCAAACGGATCGTCGAGGTGAGCGAGGCCTTTCGGCGGCTGCGCGCCTGCTACCCGCGCAAGCGCCTCTTCGTCATTATGGATAACCTGCACAACGTCCATGATCATCCGCGCTTCTTGGCGCTGCTCCGGCGTCTGCACATCCACCCGGTCCCCACGCCCACCGACGCCTCCTGGCTCAATGCCATCGAAGCGCACTTCGGGGTCACGAAGCGGGCCACCCTCACCGGCTCGGACGACCGCGACCATGTCCCCCGTCGGCGCCGCATCTACCGCTACCTCCGCTACCGCAACCGCCGAGTCGGCCAGCAGCAGCATCCCTTGACTCGCATCCGTTCAATTGGCCCGATCAAGTTGGATCGGCACTAGAAGATATCCCAAAGGTATCTCACCAAGCAGACTGTGGCGCTCGACTTCGCGCGGGCCGCGGCGCTGGCGGAGTGACCATGGTCACCCTCGAAACGCGATCGCGCCGGGGCGCCAGGATCGACGATCGTCGTCGGAGCCATACCGCGACATCCCTCTCTGATGTTCCCGGGTGCGGTACACAGAGCGCATTGGCCGCAACCGCACCGACGGAGCGGTTGTGA
>DATFYA010000175.1 GCA_035315345.1 Candidatus Methylomirabilota bacterium | reverse complement strand
GAGCTGAAGGTGCCCCTCGGCTCGGCCGTCGCGGTGCAGGCCGCGGTCCGGATGGACCTGGCCCCCCGCAAGCACGCTCCGGCGCCGCGAGCCGGCGTCCACGTGGTCCAGTCCGGCGACACGCTCTGGCGCATCGCGCAGCAATACGGCGTCTCCGCGACCGAGCTCGTCAAATGGAACGGCCTGGAGAAGCCCGACCGCATCTTCCCCGGCGAGCGACTCCGCATCACCGCCTAGGTGTGAACGAGCATGAGGTTGTTGTCACCCGGGAGCCGGCTGAGGGGTGGTCGGCTGCCAAGGCTGCTATGCGGACGAGCGGCATTGTAATGCTCGAGCCAGCCCGGCAGCATGCGGCTGCGATCGAACGAGGTGTAGTAGGGCCGGCGGTACGCCCACTCGCGCAACGCGGTTTGGATGAAGCGCTCGGCTTTGCCATTGGTCCGCGGGGTGTAGGGGCGGGTCCGGTGATGCGCGACGTGGAGGCCCCGACAGGTCGCGCGGAAGCTGCGCGAGATATAGCCCGAGCCATTGTCGGTCAGGATGCGCCGCACGCGGACCCCGCGGGTGCGAAACCAGCGCAGGGCTCGGCGCAGAAAGGCACTCATCGTCACGCCGCATTCATCGGCGAGCAGCTCCATGTACGCCACGCGCGAGTGGTCGTCGATGGCGATGTGGAGAAACTCCCAGCCGATGCCCCGGCTGCGGTGGGTCCGGTGGCCGGTCATGCGATGGCCCAGGCCGCGGATCCGCCCGAGTTTCTTG
Source organism: Candidatus Methylomirabilota bacterium (assembly GCA_035315345.1). Lineage (NCBI taxonomy): Bacteria > Methylomirabilota (SeqCode) > Candidatus Methylomirabilota bacterium. The sequence goes on along the minus strand of DATFYA010000175.1, from coordinate 1,279 downwards.
GTGTCCAAGTGCAGCAGGTCGCCCGCGGTGGGGTGCTCGTACCGTCGCCCCATGGGCGGCGGCTCCAGCCGCTGCCGTCGCGACATGCCCACACGGCGCAGCCCGCGGGCAATGGTGGCCGCACTCACCCCTACCGCCCGGGCGATCTCCGCACATGTCCAGCGCTGCTGGCGGAGCACGCGGGCGCCCAGCTGCACGCGGGGCTCGGTTTGGCGCGGACTGCGGTGGGGGCGACTCGACCGGTCTTGCATCCAGGCCCCATCATCCGGGACCCCCGCCGCGCGCTGGCGGTCCCGCCATTTGGCGACGGTCTGCCGCGACACCCCCAACGCCCGGGCGACGACGGTCAGCGGCGTGCCCTGCTCCACCTGGGCCACCAGTTGCGCTCGACGATACGGCGTGAGTCGGGCATTCTTGTGCACGTTCATCCAGGCCTCCTGTCCAGGGTGAGTAATGACTTGGCAGCCACTACTTTCCCCAGGTCGGCCTGGGTGAACAACCTCTTGCTTCGTCACACCTAGCTCCAGCGCGACGGATCCGGCCCGACGCGGATTGCCGCGCTCAAGGTACGCCGCGTGGGCGCGCTCGCGGGTCGCGATCGCGTCATCGAGTCGCCCGATCCAAACCGCCGCCTCGGCCAGCCGCTCGAGGTCCTCCGCCGACAGGGGTTCGATGGCATCGGCCGCACGAAAGTGCTCGAGCGCCTCGCGCCAGGCGTGCCGCCGCAGCGCATCTCGGCCGGCCACGAGCTCGCAGTCGCCGTCACTCGTCGATGCCGGGCGAGTCATCGGGTAACTAGGATCGCCGAACGCTCGCATTCACCTGTGGGCGGGCGAGCGCATGCGAGCCCGGCCGTCAGGTGAAATGCGTTGTTATCCGTCCTGTTCAAGCAGAGCGACGGCACGTTCTGACGGAGATCAGATCGTCGTCGGCCACCGGCCGGACGTGGTGGGCATTTAGCGTGAGCAGGGCTGCAGTCTTGCCGGACGCCGTCACGAACTCGACCTCCAGCCCGTCTGGCGCATACATCTCCACTACGGCGCCGAGATCGCCCTTGCGCAACCCTTCGATGTCGAGGTCGCGGGTGAGGACCACCGTGTCGAGGATGTGATATGTCATCCGCCAACCTCCGGGTAAGCTGTCACGAATCTCGGGACCTCTTCACCCGTCCGAACGACCCAGACGCTCACGACGTCCGCCGAGCTTCCGGCAGGCCCAACCAAGGGTAGCGCGGATGGAGTACTTCCGCCCATACGCCGTGTGGCTCTCGAGGGTGACG
>DATFYA010000174.1 GCA_035315345.1 Candidatus Methylomirabilota bacterium | reverse complement strand
CGTGTGCAGCGGGATCACCCCCACGCCCAGATCGAGGCGGCGCGTCTCCGCCGCGGCCTGCGCGAGCGAGCCAAGACCATCGACCGAGCCGGGATGGTTCACCCAGAACGAGCTGAAGCCCCGCGCCTCCGCCTCGCGTGCGCAGGTGCGAATGACGTCGGATGCTACGCCCGCGAAGACGGCGAAGCCCTTGGCGATCTCTCCGGCCATGACAGCCTCCTGTTCGGGTGGTGGAGCCGATCATACGCCGGGCCCGGCTTGCGCTCCATCGCATTACGGGATACACCCGAGCGGACATGCCAGAGCCCTCGGGCGTGCGCATCCTGACGTGGATGTGCGTGCTCATCGCGGTGAACCAGCTGGGCTTCGGCAGCATCGTCCCCGCGCTCGCGCTCTACGCGCGCTCCTTCGGCGTCGCGCAATCCGCCATCGGCCTGGCCATCGCGGTCTACGGACTGGCGCGCTTCCTGGTCGCGGTGCCGTCCGGCCGGCTCGCCGATCGTCTCGGCCGCCGCACCACCCTGGCCCTGGGCGGCCTCGTCTCCGCGGTGGGCAACGTGCTGTGCGCGGTCGCGCCCACCTACGCCGCCTTCGTGGGCGCCCGCTTCGTGGCCGGCGCGGGCGCGGCGCTCGTGCTGACCACCGGCCTCATCGTGCTGGCGGACATCTCCACGCCCGCCAATCGCGGCCGCATGATGTCGGTCTACCAGGGCGTGTTCATCTTCGCGGTGGGCATCGGCCCGCTGCCCGGCGGCCTGCTCGCCACCCACTGGGGACTGGCCGCCCCCTTCCTCGCGTACGCGGTGACGTCGATGCTCGCCTCGGTGGTGGCGTGGCTCGCGATCCCGGAGACGCGGCCCGCGGCCGGCATCGGCGAGGCCGGGTCGGCCGAGGCCGCCTTCGCGACGCAGATGCGCCTGCTCGCCGCGCACCGCGGCTTCCTCCTGGTGAGCCTGATCGCGTTCGTGAACGCGGTCGCGCGCACCGGCGCCCTCTTCAACATCATCCCGATCCTGGCCCGCGATCGGCTCGCCCTGGATCCGGCGCGCATCGGCTTCGGGCTGGCCCTGGCCAGCGTGGTCGGCCTGGTGCTGGCCTATCCGGCCGGCGTGCTGGTGGACCGCTACGGGCGGAAGATCATCATCGTGCCGGCCACCATCCTGTCCGGGCTCTCGCTCCTGATCTTCCTGCTCGCGCCGACCTACGCCTGGTATCTGGTCGCCTGCGCGGCGTGGAGCGTGGCCATGGGCATCAGCGGGGCCGCCCCCGCGGCCTACGCCGCCGACACCGCGCCGGGCGGCATGAACGCGGCCGCACTCAGCACCTACCGCATGCTCGCGGATCTGGGCTACGTGGTCGGCCCCATCGTGCTGGGCCTGGTCGCGGACCTCGCCGGGGCGGATGCCGCGCTGGCCGCCACCGCGGCGCTCCTCACCGTGGTGGCGCTGGCGTTCGCCCGCTTCGCGCCGGAGACCCTTCGGGCCAGCCGCTTCTGATGCGGGCGACGACGCCGGGCGCTTTCCCCGGACGGGTCGCTGCACTAGGAGACGAGCGCATCGAGCCGCTGGCCCCGCGCCCGCCCGGAGGCCGACATGGCGGAGATCGTGGCAGCCGCGTAGGCCGGGCTCGAGGCGGGCATCGACTTCGTGTACGCCTACGAGATCGAGAGCTGGGACGAATTGTCGGCGCCGCTGTCGTTCCTGATGCCGGCGGGCGACGTGCCGATCGTCACCGTGTACACCAACTGCGCGGCGCCGCCCCTGCCCTCGCCGCGGCGCTGCCGCGAGGTCGACGCCTTCGTGGGCGACTGCATCCGCGGCCGGGCCTCCCCGGAGCGGATCGCGCTCGTGGCCACCGGCGGGCTCTCGCACTGGGGTGGGCACGCTCGAGACCGGGCGCATCAATCCCGACTGGGACACCGCGTGCTCGATCACATCACCCGCGGAGATACCGTGCCTCTCACTCGGTTGACCTCGAGCGACATCGAGCGCGACGGCGGCAACGGCGGCCAGGAGATCCGGAACTGGATCGCCCTGATGGGCGCGGTGCCCGGCTGGAAGGGCGGAGCTGCTGGCCTACGAGCCGGTGGAGGAGTGGATCACCGGCTGCGCCACCGTGGGGGTCCACCCGTGACTCCCGCGGTCTCCTACGCGCTCAACGAGCTGCTGACCGACATCGCGCGGCAGCACCAGATGCGCGAGCGCGTGAGCGACGAGGAGATGGCGGGCCACGCGCTCAGCGAGCCGGAGCGCGCCGCGCTGCGCGCCGGCGACGTCGGCCGCCTCTAGGAGCCGGGGGCCAACCCCTACCTGATCCGCCCCGTCTTCCGCCCCCGCTTCACGATCTATGGCGGAACGGGAAGAGGAGCTGCGCCCAGTAGCCGTCGGGCACCGGCCGGCCGGCGAGCCCGTACGCCGCCGGCCAGCGATCGCCGGGCAGGTGCAGCGTCCCGAAGATCGCGTCGATGACCGGCAGGTGCACCGCGAAGTTGACGTCCACCGGCTCGACCGCGTGGTGCCAGTGGTGATACTGCGGAGTGGCCAGCACCCAGCGCAGCGGCCCGAAGCGCCAGCCCACGTTGGCGTGGATGAGCACGGCCTGGAACGACACGAAGAGCACGTAGGCGAACACCGGCGGCTGCGCGAAGCCCAGCACGTAGAGCGGCACGAAGCTGAGCCCGCGGGTGACCACGATGTCGACGAGGTGCAGGCGCGAGCCGGCCAGCCAGTCCATGGTGCGGCTCGAGTGGTGGATCTCGTGGAACCGCCAGAGCCACGGCACCGAGTGGAAGAGGCGGTGCACGGTGTACTGGCTCAGGTCGGCCACCAGCAGGACCTCCACGAACTGCAGCGCGTAGGGCTGCGCGGCGACCGCGGCCTGCACCTCGGGCGCCACCGCCCACCGGAAGAAGATCGCGGCCGGCGCCATGGTGAGGAACACGGTCAGCTGCACCAGCAAATGGCTGATGCCGAAGTGCCAGAGGTCGGTGCGCCAGCCTTCCCGGAAAATCGGCTGCTCCCGCAGTCGCCCGAAGAGCAGCTCGATCGGCACGAAGATGGCCGAGAGCAGGAACAGGTCGAGCAGGAACCAGTCGAGGCCGACGTGGTGGCCGCGCGGCACCGGGGTGGCCACCGCGACCTCGGAGCCGCCCATGAGCGTGGCCAGCAGCGCGAAGCCCGCCCCGGTGAGGCCGAGCGCCTTCCGACGCTTGGTCAGCACGCTCACCACCCCGAGAGCGAAGCCCACCCCGAGCGCGATCTTGATGGTGGTGCGGACGATCTCCATCGGATAGACGTCGCGCAGCGCGGGAGTCGTCAGCACCGCGGGGAACCACAGGCACAGCACCGCGCCGAACGCCAGCGCGCCCAGCACCGTCGAGACCACGCCGGTCACCCAGCCCAGCACCCCGATCCGGCTCGCCATCACCTGAGATCGTAGCGCCCCCGCGGATTTCCCTCCAAACCCGGCCGCCCGATCCCCGATGACGGTGCTAACGTGTGGGCCATGACGACCCTCCTGATGCTTCCACCGCAGACGGAGACCACGCGCCAGTGGGCGGCCCGCGTGGCCGCCGCGTTGCCGGACCTCTCGGTGGTGGTGGCGGAGGAGGAGGCGCACGCCGCGCGCGAGATCGGCCGCGCCGAGGCCGCCTTCGGCACGATCACGCCCGGGCTGCTGGCCAAGGCGCAGCAGCTGCGGTGGCTGCAGGCGCCCCAGGCCGCGCCGCCGGCCGGCTTCTACTATGCCGACCTGATCGCCCACCCGGTGGTCATCACCAATTTTCGCGAGATCTACAACGACCACATCGGCGCCCACATCATGGCCTTCGTGCTCGCGTTCGCCCGCGGCCTGCACTACTACGTGCCGCAGCAGCTAGCGCGTCAGTGGAAGCCGGCGCCCCTCGACACCGGCGTCGTCCATCTGCCGGAGGCCACCGCGCTGATCGTGGGCGTCGGCGGCATCGGCAGCGAGGCCGCGCGCCTCTGCGAGGCCTTCGGCATGCGGGTCATCGGCGTCGACGCGCGCCGCCGCGACGCGCCGCCCGGGGTGGTCAAGCTGGACGGCCCGGACGCCCTCGACGGGCTCCTGCCCGAGGCCGACTTCGTGATCCTCACGGTGCCGCACACCCCGCAGACGGAAGGCTTCATGCATCGCGGCCGGTTCCAGCGGATGAAGCGGTCGGCGTTCTTCATCAACATCGGGCGCGGCATGACCACGCGGCTCGACGACCTGGTGGCCGCGCTGCGCTCCGGGGAGATCGCGGGCGCCGCGCTGGACGTGTTCGAGCAGGAGCCCCTGCCCGCCGAGCACCCGCTGTGGACGACGCCCAACGTCCTGATCACTCCGCACACCGCGGGCTACGGTCCCTACCTCGACGATCGGCGATGCGACATCCTGCTCGACAACTGCCGCCGCTTCCTGGCGGGTCACCCACTGCGGAACGTGGTGGACAAGGCGCGCTGGTTCTAGCGCGCCCGCGCCGGCCCATCCGGCGGCGGCAGCGGCCGCCGCCGCGAGGCGTACTCCCGCCACGGATCCGACCGCAGCCCGGCCAGACGACGCGGCACGGTGACGATGGTGTAGTGATCCGACCGGCGCCGCGGCGACAGCTCGTCCCACCCGAGCGGGACGGAGACCGGCGCGGCGGGCTTCGCCCGGGTCGAATACGCGGCCACGCTGGTCGCGCCGCGGACGTTTCGCAGGTAGTCGATGAAGATCTTGCCGCCGCGCGCGGAGCGGGCCATCTGGGCGACGTAGCGGCGCGGCTCCTCGCGCACGATCGCCTCGGCGACTCGGCGCGCGAAGGCCGCCACCTCCTTCCACCCGGCGCCCGGCGTGAGCGGGGCCACCACGTGCAGCCCCTTGCCGCCGGTGGTCTTCACGAATCCCTCGAGCCCCAGCGCCTGCAGACGGCGCCGCACCGTGCGGGCGCCGTCGATCACCCGCGCCCACGGCACGTCGGGCCCCGGGTCGAGATCGAAGACCACGCGGTCCGGCCGCTCCAGATCGCGCACCGTCGAGCTCCAGGTGTGGATCTCCAGGATACCGATCTGCACCAGGCCGATCAGGCCGGGCAGGTCGTCGACCACGAGGTATTCGCCCGTCTTCTTCTTCTCCTCGATCGCCACCCGGCGCAGCGTGTCCGGGGCCCAGTAGCCGGTGTGCTTCTGATAGAAGCACGGCCGGTGCGCACCTTCCGGACAGCGCACCAGGGTCGTGGGCCGATCGACCAGGTGCGGCAGGATCCACTCCGCGATGGCCTCGTAGAAGCGGGCGAGGTCGAGCTTGGTGGTGCCCTGCGCCGGATAGAGCACGCGGTCGGCGTGGGTGAGGCGCACGCCCGCGACCACCGGATCGCCCGCGCCGACCTTCTCTGTCGGGCGCGGATGCGAGTCGGCAGACGAGGCGGGCCGGCGCGCGCGCCGGCCGCGCGACGCCGGCGGCGCCGCCGCCGACTCCGCCGGCTCGGCGGTCGAGGCGATCCCCGTCGCCGCGGCCACCGGTTGCTCGCGCACCACCTGGTCCGCCGGCTTGTCCTCGCGCAGCCCCTGGAAGGACGGATGGCGCATCCGGCCGTCGGCGGTCCACTCGCCGAAGGCCACCTCGGCCACCAGCCGGGGCTCGACCCAGTGCGGGCGCCCGATCCCGGTCGGCCGCGTCGCGAACGGAGACGCCGGCCGCTCGAGCGGCTTCAGGCGCTTGTGGAGCATCTGCAGGGTGCGGGCGGTGAACCCGGTCCCGACCTTGCCGACGTACACGAGCCGGCCGCCCTCGTAGACTCCGGCGAGCAGCGCGCCGATGCCGAGTCGCGACCCCTCGGGATCGGTGTAGCCGCCGATGACGACCTCCTGCCGCTTCACGCACTTGGCCTTGACCCAGTCCGCGCCGCGCGTGCTGCGATACGGCGCGTCTCGCCGCTTGGACACCACGCCCTCCAGTCCGAGCCGGCAGGCCTCGGCGAAGAACTCGGCTCCCGAGCCGACCACGTGATCGCTGTAGCGTAGCCCGCCCGGCTCCTCACCGCGCGGACCGAGCAGCCGCGCCAGCGCCGCCTTGCGGTCCTCGAGGCGGGCGCCGGTGAGATCCTGCCCGTCCAGGTGCAGCAGGTCGAAGAGCATGTAGACGAGTGCGTCGCGGTGCCCGCCGTTCATGTAGTTCTGCAGGGCCTGGAAGCTCGTCCGTCCGTCGGGCGTCACCACCGCGACCTCGCCGTCGAGCAGCGCCGCCCGGGCGGGCAGGCCGCGCAGGCTGTCCACCACGCTCGGGAACTGGTCGGTCCACTCGCGGCCGTTCCGGCTCACCAGCGTCACGCGTCCCGCGTCGAGACGCGCCAGGATGCGATAGCCGTCGAACTTCATCTCGTGCAGCCACGCGTCGCCGGCCGGGGGCCGCTTCACGGGGGTGGCGAGCTGAGGCGGCACGAATCGCGGCAACGTCGCGGCGCGCGCCCCGCGCACCTCGACCGGAGACACCCGCTCCCCGCCGCCGTCGCCCGAGCGGTTGGAGTGCCAGACGCGGTCCCGTGCCGCCGCGATCGCGTCCAGCGTGCGGCCGGTGGCCACGCTGTCGGGTCGCGCCTCGACGACGCGATACCGCGCGGTCGGCTTCGCCTCGGCGTCGTCGTGCTTGATGAGGAGCCAGCTGCGCCCCTCGTCGCGCGCCGTCCGGCGATCGCGGATGCGCACCAGCGCCCAGCCGCCGCGCAGCTTCTCGCCCTCCAGCGTGAACTTCAGGTTGCCCGCCCGGTAGGCCCGATGCGGATCGCCCTCCGGTCGCCACGTGCCGCGGTCCCACAGCATCACGGTGCCGCCGCCGTACTCGCCCTTCGGGATCACCCCCTCGAAGCCCCCGTACTCGAGCGGGTGATCCTCCACGTGCATGGCCAGCCGCTTGTCGGCCGGATCGAGGCTCGGCCCCTTGGGCACCGCCCAGCTCTTCAGCACGCCCTCCAGCTCGAGCCGGAAGTCGTAGTGCAGACGCGAGGCGGCGTGCTTCTGCACCACGAACACGCGCTCGCCCCCGCGGGGCTCCGGCGCGACCTCGCCGCGCGGCTCCGGAGTGCGCGCGAACCGGCGCTTGCGTCGGTACTCCCGGAGCGCCGCGCCGCCGTCCTCGGCCATCGTCAGCCCTTGACCGTGACCACCTGGCGCAGGGCGGTCACCACCTCCACCAAATCCGACTGGGCCGCCATCACCGCGTCGATGTCCTTGTAGGCGCCGGGCGTCTCGTCGAGCACGCCCGCGTCCTTGCGGCACTCGATGCCCGCGGTGGCGCGCGCGTGGTCATCGAGAGAAAACACGCGCCGGGCTTCCCCGCGGCTCATGCGGCGGCCGGCGCCGTGGGAGCACGACTCGTAGGAGGCGGGGTTGCCGCGGCCGCGCACGATGAACGAGCGGGCGCCCATCGAGCCCGGGATGATCCCCGCTTCCCCCGCGCGGGCGCTCACCGCGCCCTTGCGGGTGACGTAGCGCCCGGCGTCGCGCGCTCCGTCGCGCGGCTCGATGTAGTTGTGATGGCAGTCCACCGTCTCGACCCCGGGGGCGAGCGGCCGGTCCACCACCGCCGAGACCGCGGCGACCACCGCCGCGAGCATGAGCCGCCGGTTGACCCGCGCGTAGTCCTGCGCCCACCCCACCGCCTCGACGTAGTCGTCGAAGAGCGGGGTGCCCTCGTCGAGCCAGGCCAGCGCCCCGTCGGGAAGCCGGCGCTTCAGGACGTGCGCCTGATCGCGTGCGCGCTGGGCGAAGTACGTCCCGATGCGGTTGCCGACGCCGCGCGAGCCCGAGTGCACCATGAGCCACACCGCCCGGCTCTCGTCGAGACAGACCTCGATGAAATGGTTGCCACCGCCGAGCGTGCCGAGCTGGGCGCGCGCCGGGCTGGCCTTGATGCGCGGATGCTTGCCGAGGATCCGCTCGAACCGTCGATCGAGCGTGTCCCACTCACGCTGCACCGCCGCGGGGGTGCCGCGCCGCTCCTCCCACGAGCCCTTGACTCCCGGCCCGCCGACCGGCACGCCCGCCTCGATGCCCGCGCGCACCGCGGCGTGGCGACCCTCCAGCATGGATGCGGTCAGATCGGTGCGGGTGGCGATCATGCCGCAGCCGATGTCGACGCCGACCAGCGCGGGCACGACCGCGCCGCGCGTGGCGATGACACCGCCCACCGGGCCGCCGATGCCGAAGTGCGCGTCCGGCATGAGGCACACCGCCTCGGTGATCGGCAAGCTCGCCACCTGGCGCGCCTGCTGCAGCACCAGGGGCTCGAGCGGATGCCCGCTCGGCTCCCACACCCGGATGGGCACGCCCGACGAATCGATCGTCTCCTTCACGACGCGCGTCCTCCTGATCGCATGGTACCCCCGGGGCGTCGCGCCCGCGGTGCTCCTCGCGCGCGGCGGGCGCGCTCCGGGAAGACGAGCCGCTCACCCAGGCCGAGCCGCGCGGCCAGCGCGGTGGCGTCGAACGGCGCGCGCACCTTCGCGTCGTTGTCGAAGTAGACGAAGACGTCGCGCCCGGCGGCCCGCGGCGGCGCGGGCGGTGCGGTCAGGGCGGCCCCACGCGGGGTCTCGCCCGCGGCCCACGCGCGCACCCGCTGGGCCCAGACCGCGAGGGCCTCGTCGGTGTAGCCGCTGACGTACAGCTCGGAGTCACCGTGCAGGCGCGCGTAGACGAAGTCGGCGGTGACGTCCTCCATGAACGGCCAGCGCCCCGCGGTGTCGGCGACGACCAGGCCGATCCGGTGTCGTCGCAGCAGCGCGACCAGGCGCGCGTCCCGGAACGACGCGTGGCGCACCTCCAGGGCGTGACGCACCGGCCGCCGCGCGTCCGTTCGCAGCCACACCCGCGGCACCCGACGATCGTGCCGTCGGGCCAGCGCGGCCGCCGCGCGCGTATCGCGCGGCAGCAGCCGGAAGAACGCGTCGAGCCGCGCCTCGTCGAACGGCTGGGTCGGCGGCAGCTGCCAGAGGATCGGGCCGAGCTTGTCGCGCAGCCGGAGGACGCCCGACGCGAAGAAATTGGCGAGCGGCGTCTCGACGCCGATGAGCCGCTTCATGTGGGTGATGAAGCGGCCGCCCTTCACCGCGAAGCGGAAGCCGGGCGGGACCGCGTCGTACCACGCCGCGAAGTACTCGGGCCGCTGCAGCGAATAGAACGAGCCGTTCAGCTCGACCGAGTTGACGTGCCGGGCCGCGTACTCCAGCTCACGCCGCTGCGGCCAGCCGCGCGGGTAGAACGTGCCTCGCCACGGCGCGTACCGCCATCCGGAGATGCCGATGCGGATCTCGACCACGATCGCCTCCGGTTTCCAGCTTCCCACGGCGGGCGAGCGCGGCCCGGCGCGTGCCCGCGCTCTCGCCCGCGGAAAGCGCGCGGCGCTCAGGCGGAGACGGCGGCGGGCTGGGCGGTGCGGCGAACCTGGACGACGGTGGCGATGGTGCAGACCATCAGCAGCGCGACGGCCAGGAAGAGCAGCCGCGGGTCGGCGTGGTCCAGCAGCCAGCCGAAGGCCAGCGGGGTGAGGCAGGAGCCCAGGTCGAGCCCGGAATAGGCGAAGCCGAACACCTTGCCGGAGGCGCCCGGCGGGGTGGCCGCGCGCACCAGCATGTCGCGGGCGGGTCCGGTGACGCCGTAGCAGCAGCCGGTGACGCCGAGGAGCAGCGGGAGGAGGGCGGCCGGGACCGCGCCGGTCGCGAGCACGATCATCAAGCCGGCCGCGACGAGGAGACCGGTCGCGGCGACCACGTCGTGACGGCGGACGCGGTCGGCCAGCACCCCGCCGGCCAGGATGCCGGCCGCGCCGCCCACCAGGAACGCGGTGAGGGCCGCGGTGGCCTCGGCCAGCGGCGTGTCGTACATGCGCATCAGCGTGGTGACGCCGAAGATCTGCACGCCGATCACCGCGGTGGCGATCAGCGCGAAGTAGGCGAAGGCGGCCAGGATCGGCGCGGTCAGCAGCATGCGCACGTCGCCGACCACGCTCCCGGGGCCGCGCGGCGCCGGGCCCAGGACGCCGAAGGCCCGGCGCTGCGCGGCCAGCACCAGCACGACGACGAGGCCGGCCAGGCCAACGCCCACCAGCGCGGCCCGCCAGCCGAAGTGCGCGGTGAGGCCGACGACCGCGCCGGGGGCCACCGCGTAGCCCAGGTTGCCCGAGATGGCGTGCACGCTGTAGCCGCGGCCGATCCGGCGCGGCTCCACCGAAGCGTTGAGGATCGAGTAATCGGCGGGATGGAAGACACTGTTGCCGAGGCCGGCCAGCAGCGCCACCGGCAGCAGCATCCAGTACGACGGCGCGACGCCGGCCAGGGCGATGGACAGCGACAGCAGGGCCATGCCGCCCAGGAGCACCCGCAGCGCCCCGACCCGGTCCACCAGGAAGCCGGACAGCGTCTGCCCGACGCCGGACGAGGCGTAGAACAGACTCATGGCCGCACCCAGGGCCAGGTAGGGCACGCCGAAGACCTCCTTCAGCACCGGAAAGAGCGGCGGCAGCGAGAGCTGAAAGAAGTGGCTGAAGAAGTGAGCCATCCCGATGAGACCGATGACGCGGGCGTCACGACGCAGGCTGGAGGGAGCGATCGGACCGGACACGGGATGCTAGTGTACACTACCCACCGAACGCCAAAGGAGGCTCACCATGGCCAGTGAGACGACGTACTCCCTCGACCAGTTCCTCGCCGACACCCGGGCCACCATCAAGAGCAAGGGCATTCCGGCCGGCCTGGCCGAGATCCGCGACCACCTCGAGAAGCTCCTGCACAATCCGGAGCTGCTCACCAAGCACCTGGGCGACCCGGTCCCCTACACCGAGCGCACCACGATCGGCCACGATCCCGACACCGACGTGCACGTGCTCGTGCACGGCCGTCCGAAGGCGGGCAAGTCCTCGGTGCACGATCACGGCCCGTGCTGGGTCGTCTACGGCAACTACCGCAATGCCACCCGCATGCGCCGCTGGCGCCGCCTCGACGACGGCAGCCGGGCCGGCTACGCGGATCTCACGGTGCAGCGCGAGTTCCTGAACGAGCCCGGGCATGCCGCCGCCTTCGCGGTCGGCGACATCCACTCCATCGAGTTCGGCGACGACACCTTCTTCATCCGCGTCACCGGCGGCGACGTCGAGACCCAGGAGACGAACCGCTTCGACGTCGAGAAAAAGACCGTCGAAGTCGCGAACCGCGCGATCGGCCAGCGCTAGCCGCCTCACGCGGCCTGCCGACCGTCGCCGGCGCTACGCCTTCCCCCAGTAGGTGCGGGCGGACGGGAACAGCGGCTTGCAGCGGGTGGGCTCGGTGGGGCCTTCGAGCACGTCGGCGACTCCGCGCCAGACCGCGTAGTGGGGGGTGTTGCGGTGAGCCTCCAGCGCGGCCTGGTCCTTGTAGACCTCGTAGAAGTAGTAGGTGTTCTCGTCCTTCTCGTCCTGCAGCACGTTGAACCGCAGGCAGCCCGGCTCGTCCCGCTCCGAGCCCAGCGCGTCGTGCTCGATGGCCTTGAGGAACTTCTCCCGCATCGCCGGCTTGATCCGCACCTTCACCCAGATCGCGAGCATCGTCGCCTCCGTCGGTTGAGTTGAGCCGCGCCGCGACCATATCACGCCGGCGGCGGGGCCCGCGGCTTGCCTTGCCCGTCCCGGCCGTCGTAGCATGCGCGACGGAGGAACCTGCCATGGATCCCGCCTCGGTCGGCGCGCTGACCTTCGACGTGTTCGGCACGGTCGTGGACTGGCGGAGCAGCATCACCCGCGAGGGCGAGGCCTTCGGAACGGCGCGCGGCCTGGACGTGGACTGGGCGAAGTTCGCCGACGCCTGGCGCGGCCTCTACCAGCCCGCCATGGAAGAGGTGCGCAGCGGCCGCCGACCGTGGGTGAAGCTCGACGATCTCCACCGCGAGAGCCTGGTCCGCCTCCTCGCCGAGTTCAAGATCACGGACGTCTCGCCCGCCGAGGTCGACCAGTTCAACCACGCGTGGCATCGGCTCGACCCGTGGCCGGACGCGGTGGCCGGGCTCACCCGGTTGAAGCGCCACTACGTGCTGGCCACGCTCTCCAACGGCAACATCGCGCTGATGGTGAACATGGCCAAGCGCGCCGGTCTGCCGTGGGACACGATCCTCGGCGCCGAGGTGGCGCGCGCCTACAAGCCGATGCCCGAAGCGTATCTGCGCAGCGCCGAGGCCCTGGGCCTGGCCCCGGAGCAGTGCCTCATGGTCGCCGCGCATCCCAACGATCTCGCCGCGGCCGCCCGCTGCGGCCTCCGCACCGCCTACGTGCCGCGCCCGCTCGAGTTCGGGCCCGGCCGCGGCGCCTCCGAGCCCGAGCCCGCGCAGCCGTTCGACATCGTCGCGGGCGACTTCGTGGAGCTGGCCGAGCGGCTCGGATGCTGAGCCGCCTCTTCGACCTGGGCGGCAAGGTCGCGCTGGTCACCGGAGGAAGCCGCGGGCTCGGCCGCGCCATGGTGCTGGCCTTCGCCGAGGCCGGCGCCGACGTGGTGATCGCCAGCCGCAAGCTCGCCTCGTGCGAGGCCACCGCGAAGGAGGTACAGGCGGCCACCGGCCGTCGCGCCCTCCCGGTGGCCTGCCACGTCGGGCACTGGGGCCAGGTGGAGGCCCTCGCCGAGGCCGCCTACGCCGAGTTCGGCCGCGTGGACGTGCTCGTCAACAACGCGGGGATGTCGCCGATCTACGATCGCGTCGAGCACGTGAGCGAGGATCTCTGGGACAAGGTCATCGACGTCAACCTCAAGGGGCCGTTCCGCCTCACCGCGCTGGTCGGCGCGCGCATGGCCGCGGGCGCGGGCGGCTCGATCATCATGGTCTCCAGCACCGCGGCGGTGCGGCCCACCGCCGGCGTCATCCCGTACGCGGCGGCGAAGGCGGCGGTGAACGCCATGACCGAAGGCTTCGCGCGCGCCTTCGGCCCCGCCGTGCGGGTGAACTGCATCATGCCGGGACCGTTCCTCACCGACATCTCCAAGGCGTGGGACCTCGAGGCCTTCCGGCTGCGGGCGAAGCAGACGATGCCGCTCGGCCGTGGGGGCGATCCGGACGAGATCGTGGGCGCCGCGCTCTACTTCGCCTCGAGCGCGTCCAGCTTCACCACCGGCGCCGTGCTCGGCGTGCACGGAGGCGCGGCCTGACCGGCCGCTCCTCGCGCGCGGCCGTCGGGGCCGGCGCGCCCGCTCCCGACGCCCGCGCATCGGACGATCCGGTGGAGATCGCCCCGGTCCGCGCCGGCGAGGCGCTCGACTGGGGCGCGCTCGAGTCCTGGCTGCGGCCGCGACTGGCCGGGGCGCTGCCCGAGGCGCGCGGTCCCATCGAGGTGCTGCAGTTCCCGAACGGCAGCGCCAACCTCACCTACCTGCTGCGGATCGGCGATCACGAGCTGGTGCTGCGCCGCCCGCCGTTCGGCCAGATCGCCCCGGGCGCCCACGACATGAAGCGCGAGTTCAAGGTGCTCTCGCGGCTCTGGCGGCACTTCGACCGGGCCCCGCGCGCCTATCTCTTCGGGGACGATCCCGCGGTGCTGGGCGCCGATTTCCTCGTCATGGAGCGGCGGCGCGGCCAGGTGATCCGCGACACGGTGCCGTCGCCGCTGCGCGGTCACCGCGACGTCGGCCGCCGCGTCGGCTTCGCGCTGGTGGACGCCATGGTTGACCTGCACGCGGTCGACCCCGCCGCCTGCGGCCTCGCCGACCTGGGCCGCCCCGACGGCTTCGTGGACCGGCAACTCGACGGCTGGGCGAAGCGCTGGGCGCTCGCGCGGCCCGAGGACGCGGGCGAGGACATGGAGCGCATCCACGAGCGGCTGGCCCGCGGCAAGCCGTTGCCCCGCCGCGTGTCGATCGTCCACAACGATCTCAAGCTCGACAACTGTCAGTTCGCCGCGGAGAACCCCGACCGCGTGACCTCCATCTTCGACTGGGACATGACGACCCTCGGCGACCCGCTGGTGGACCTCGGCACCCTGCTCAACTACTGGCCCGACCCGAGCGACACGGCGGCCACCCAGCGCGGCACCCGGCCGGGGCTGGCCCGCATCGGCCTGCCGACCCGCGCCGAGATCACCGACCGCTACGCGGCCCGCACCGGCGCGGATCCGGCCGCCGCGCGCTGGTGGGAGGCCTTCGCGCTCTGGAAGACGGTGGTAGTGGTCGTGCAGCTGCACCGGCGCTGGGTGCGGGGCGAATCCACCGATCCGCGCATGGCCCACATCGCCGACCGCGCGCCCTCGCTGGTGGCGGCGGCGCGCGTCGTGCTCGACGCGGCGGGACTCTGAGCCGTGTACATCGTGGGCATCGACGTGGGCGGCACCTTCACCGACCTCACCGCGGTGGACGAGGCCACCGGGCGCGCGGTGGTGACCAAGGTGCCGTCGCGGCCCCGCAACGAGGCGGCCGCGGTGCTCGAGGGCCTGCAGGCGCTCCGCATCGCCAGCGCGGACGTGCGCCGCCTCGTGCACGGCACCACCGTGGGCACCAACGCGGTGCTCGAGCGCCGCGGCGCGCGCGTCGCCCTGCTCACCACCGCGGGGTTCCGCGACCTGATCGAGATCGGGCGCACCAAGCGCAACATCCCGGCCCTCTTCATTCCCACCTTCGTGCGGCCGAAGCCGGTGGTCGAGCGCCGAGACCGGTTCGAGGTGATCGAGCGCCTGGGCCCCGACGGCGCGGTGCTCGTCCCGCTCGACCGCGGCTCCATCGAGCGCGCGCTGAACGCCGCGGTCGCCGCCCCCGCCGAGGCCATCGCGGTGTGCCTGCTCCACGCCTATCTCAATCCCGCGCACGAGCACGCGGTGGCCGACGCGGTGAAGGGCCGCGCCCCCGGCCTCCCCGTCTCCTGCTCGGCCGACGTGGTCGCCGAGTACCGCGAGTTCGAGCGCTTCTCCACCACCGTGCTCAACGCCTACCTGCAGCCGCTGATGGAGGGCTATCTCACGTCGCTGGAGGAGCGCTTGCTCGCCACCGGCTACGTGCACGGCGTGCTGACCGTCGCCTCGAGCGGCGGCATGATGACGACCGACACCGCGCGCCGCCTGCCCATCAAGACCATCTTCTCGGGTCCGGCGGGCGGGGTGAGCCAGGCCTGCTTCGTGGGAGCGGCGGCCGGCATCCGCGACTTCATCACCTACGACATGGGCGGGACTTCTACCGACGTGTGCCTGGTCCGCGACCTGCAGCCGCTGACCACCGCCGACGCGATGGTGGGCGCCTTCCCGGTGAAGGTCTCGCAGATCGACATGCACACCGTCGGCGCCGGCGGCGGCTCCATCGCCTGGCTCGAGGTCGACGGCAGCCTCGCGGTCGGGCCACGCAGCGCCGGCGCCGCGCCCGGCCCCGCCGCCTACGGTCTGGGCGGCACCGAGCCCACCGTCACCGACGCCAACGTGGTGCTGGGCCGCATCGGCCCGACGCGGCGACTGGGCGGCAGCATCGTGATCGACGCGGAGCGGGCGCGCGCGTCGGTGGCCGCGCTGGCCGCGCGCCTGCAGCGCCCGCTCGGGGTCGAGGCCCTCGCCGAGGGCATCGTGACCATCGCGGTCGCGCGGATGACCTCGGCGATCCGCGAGATCTCGATCCAGCGCGGCCACGATCCGCGCGACTTCACCCTGATCGCCTTCGGCGGCGCCGGGCCCATGCACGCGCTGGCCATGGCCGAGGAGATCGGCATCCCGCGCGTCCTGGTCCCGCGGCACCCCGGCAACTTCTCGGCCCTCGGCCTGCTCGCCGCCGACATCAAGCACGACGACGTCCGGACCCGCGTCGGTCTCCTGGGCGAGCGGCTGCCCGCCCTGACCGCCGCCTTCGCCGAGATGGAGACGGCGGCCCGGCAGCAGCTGGAGCGCGAGGGCTTCGCGCCCGAGCAGCAGCGCCTCCTGCGGTCGCTCGACCTGCGCTACCGGGGACAGGCCTTCGAGCTCACGCTGGCGCTCGGCGAGACACCGGCCGACGGCGCACTCGCGCCGGTCGACGAGATCGAGGCGCGCTTTCACCGCCAGCACCGGGAGACCTACGGGCACGCGAATGAGGCGGCCGCCATCGAGCTGGTCAACGCGCGGCTCACCGCCTACGGGCTCGTGCCCAAGCCGGCGCCGGAGCGTCGCGCGGCCTCGGGCTCCGGGCTCGACGCCGCGCGCATCGAGCGGCGGCCGGTGTGGTTCCACGGGCGCCCCCACGACTGCCCGGTGTGGGAGCGCGACCGGCTGCCCGGGGACGCCGCCGTGATGGGGCCGGCGATCGTCGAGGAGTTCGGGGCGACGACGGTGGTGCCGCCGGGCTGGCGGGGCGTGGTGGATGGGCACGGGAACTTGATGTTCCTCACCCTGCCCTCTCCCCCGGGGGGAGAGGGAGGTAGAACGGCGAGATGAGTCTGGCGGGGGCGGTGGATCCGATCACGCTGGAGGTGCTGCGCGAGACGTTCTCGTCGATCGTGCGCGAGATGCGCGTGACGCTGGTGCGCACCGCGTACTCGTCGATCCTCTACGAGGGCGAGGACTTCTCCTGCGTGCTGCTGGACGGCGACGCGCAGATCGTCTCGATGTCCAAGGGCCAGGACCATCCGCTCCACATCGTGCCGATCGGCTGGTCGATGAAGGCGGTGCGGGAGAAGTTCGGCGACGACCTCCATCCCGGCGACATCTTCCTGCACAACGACCCCTACACCGGCGGCACCCACCTCAACGACGTGGCCATGCTCTACCCGCTCTTCGCGGACGGGCGGCTCTTCGTCTTCCCGGTGGTGCGCGCGCACTGGGGCGACGTGGGCGGCATGAGCCCGGGCAGCCTCACCGGCGACGCGACCGAGATCTTCCAGGAGGGCGTGCGCATCCCGCCCATCCGCATCGTGGACCGCGGGACGCCGAATCAGGCCGCGCTCGACCTCATCTTCGCCAACATGCGCGGCCCGCGGGAGCGGAAGGGCGACTTCGACGCCATGATCGGCACCTGTCGCAAGGCGGCCGAGCGGGTCGAGGCCCTGGCCGCCCGCTACGGCGCCCCGGTGGTGCGCGCGGCGGTCGCCGAACTGATGGACCGCGCCGAGCAGCGCATGCGCCGCGCCATCGCCGCCCTGCCCGACGGCGAGTACGCCTACGAGTCGCACCTCGAGAGCGGGCGCACCCGGCTCGAGCCCTTGACCATTCGCGCCCGCGTGACGGTGACGGGCGAGAGCATCACGGTGGATCTCGCCGGCACCTCGCCGCAGACCGCCGCGCCGACCAACGTCGGCCCCGCGATGGCGCCGACCGGCGCGTTCACCATCCTCAAGGCGTTCCTCGATCCCGGCACCGACGTCAACTCCGGGGCGTTCCGGCCGCTCACCGTCCTGACCCCCTACCGGTCGATCGTCAACGCGGCGCCGCCCGCCCCGTGCGGCGGCATGGTCGAGGTGAAGTACTGCGTGGAGACCGCGGTCATGGGCGCGCTGGCCCAGGCCCTGGACGGCCGCGTGACCGGCGACCTCAAGGGCGGCGGCAACCACTGCTACGTCGGCGGCCCGGATCCGCGCACCGGCGAGACCTTCATCTTCTACGAGTATCCGGCGGGCGGCACCGGCGGGTTCGACGGCGGCGACGGCAGCAACTCGGTGCGCACGTGGACCGAGAGCGACATGACCACGCTGCAGCCCATCGAGGCCGTCGAGCAGATCTACCCGGTGCGCATCGAGCGCACCGCGCTCCGCGAAGACTCGGGAGGCCCCGGCCGCTGGCGCGGCGGCCTCGGGCTGACGCGCGAGGTGCGGGTGCTGGTGGACGGCAGCCGCCTCTCGGTGCTCGCGGAGAAGGCGGTGCTGCCGCCGTTCGGGGTCTGCGGCGGCGCCGCCGGCGCGACCAATCGCTTCTGGGTGCGGCGCGGCGAGCGCCCGATGCAGCCCTCGCCCCTGCCCGGCAAGGTCGGCGGTTTCCCGCTGGAGCGCGACGACGTCGTCCTGATGGAAAGCTCCGGCGGCGGCGGCTTCGGCGATCCGCTCGATCGCGACCCGGCCCGCGTGGCGGCCGACCTCGCGGAAGGCTACGTGACGCCGGCGGCCGCCGCGCGGGAGTACGGGGTGATCTGGCGCGGCGGCGCGGTGGACGGGGCGGCCACCCGCGCGACGCGCGAGGCCCGCCGAGCAGCTCGCCCGCGGATCCGGCTGAGCCCGGTGGGCGATCTCGATGCCGACCGCGGCCGCCTCGTGCGTCTCGACACGGCCACCGCGGCGCGCCTCGGGGTGTCGCCGGGGGCGATCGTCGAGCTGGTCAACCCGCGCGGCGCGCCGCTGCGCGCATGGGTGGCCGCGCTGCTGCCCGGCAACGGCGCCCGCGGCGAGATCGCCGCCGGCGCGCTCGCGATGCTCGCCCTGGCCGACGGCGCTATGGTGGAGATCCGGGCGGTGCACTCCGGAGCCCTCGGTCCGGCAGACACCCGCTGACGGCAGACACGCACGCCAGGAGGCCCGCATGGCCAGGACGAAGCGACAGGCCGCCAAGCCGAAGCGCCGCAAGCTGCGAACCGCGCCCCAGGAGTCGCCGGATCCGGTGAGGGTGTCGGTGCGCCTGGATCCCCGGCTGATCCAGTGGGCGAAGCTCCACGCCGTCCAGACCGCGTCCTCGGTTCACGAGGTCATCGAGGTCGCGCTCGTCAATCACCTGAAGTCGCACGCGCTGACCCACGAGGAGCTGGACAGCCGCCTGATGGAGGCGGCCAGCCGGCACGCGGGCCGGCGTCGTCGCTGACCGGCACCCTCCCGGCTTTACCGCGTAGGAACGTCCCGGCCGAGCGCGCTCGCGAGGCGATCCGAAGACCCTGTCGCGATCCGTTGCGCGTCGGCACGTGGCTTGCTCCAATTGAAATCGATGGATCGTCTCGGGATCGCACGGGCGCTCGGTGAGACCGCCGACCTGCTCGCCCTCACCGGCGAGGAGCCGTTCCGGGCACGGGCCTATCAGCGCGGGGCCAGGGTCCTCGAGGCCCTGAGCGATGGCGACTTCGGGCGCCTGCTCGCCGAGGGCCGGCTGACCACCCTGGCCGGCATCGGCCGCGGCCTGGCCGTGGTGATTGGCGACCTGGCGCGAAGCGGCCGGTCGTCGGCGCTCGAGCAGGTGCGTGGCGCACTGCCCGGGGGCGCCCGCGAGCTGAGCCGCATCCCCAACCTGGGCCTCAAGAAGATCCGCACCCTCCACCAGGCCCTGGGCGTCGAGACCATCGCGGAGCTGCGCGCGGCCTGCGAGGCCGGGCGCGTGCGCACCGTGAAGGGCATGGGCGTGAAGACGGAGCGGCGCATCCTCGACAGCATTCTCGCGCTGGAATCGGGCGCGCCGCCGCCCGAGCGCCCGGCCGCGCGGGTCCTGCTCTCGCAGGCCCTCGACGTGGCCGACCGCGTGCTCGCCCATCTGCGCACGGTGCCGGGCGTGACCGCGGCCGAGGTGGCCGGGGACCTGCGGCGCTCGACCGAGACGGTGGACCGCCTCGTGATCGTGCTCGCCTCGCGCCGGCCGGAGGCCACGCTCGATGCGGCGCTGGCCTCGCCGCTGCTGGTCTCGCCCGGCACGCGGGACGGCCACCTCGCCCGCGCCATGCTGGTGACCGGTCTCCCGCTGGAGCTGCACGTCACCGCGCCGGATCGGTGGGCCGCGACGCTGCTCGCGGCCACCGGGTCCGCCGCGCATCTGCGCGATCTCGAGCCGCTGGCCCGCGAGCGCCACGTCGACCTGGCGCGCGCGCCCGGCACCGACGAGGCCCAGCTCTACCGGCGGCTCGGCCTGCCCTACCTTCCACCCGAGGTGCGCGAGGGCGCGGGCGAGGTGGAGGCGGCGCGCGCCGGGACGCTGCCCACCGACCTGGTGACGCGCGACGATATCCAGGGGCTCGTGCACTGCCACACCGTCTACTCCGACGGACGTCACACGGTGGAGCAGATGGCCCACGCCGCGGACGCCCTCGGCGTCGGCTATCTCACGATCACCGACCACTCGCCGACTGCGTTCTACGCCAACGGCCTCGACGTCGACCGGCTCCGCGCCCAGTGGGACGAGATCGCGCGGGTGCAGGAGACGGTGTCGGTGCGGCTGCTCCGCGGCACCGAGTCCGACATCCTGGCCGACGGCGGCCTCGACTATCCGGACGCGATCCTCGAGCAGCTCGACGTGATCGTCGCGAGCATCCACGCCCGCTACCGGATGGACGCCGACCGGATGACCGCGCGGATCGTCCGGGCGATGCGCCACCCGTGCTTCAAGATCTGGGGGCACGCCCTGGGCCGGCTGATCAACTCGCGGCCGCCGATCGAGGCGCGCGTGGAGGAGATCCTGGACGCCATCGCGGAGTCGCGGGCCGCGATCGAGATCAACGGCGACCCGCACCGGCTCGACCTGCCGCCCCGCTGGGTGCGCGCGGCCCGCGAGCGCGCGATCCCGTTCGTGATCTCCACCGACGCCCACGCCACCGGCGAGCTGCACAACGTGCGCTACGGCGTGGCGATGGCCCGGCGCGGCTGGGTGCGTCGCTCCGAGGTCCTCAACACGCTCGACGCCGACGGCTTCCTCCGCGCGGTCTCGCCGCGGGGCCGGCCCCGCGCCGCGGCGCGGCGGCAGCGGACCGGCCGATGAGCCGGCGCCGCCGGGTCTTCCTGCTGTCCCCCGCCCATTGCGGCGGCGAGCGCGCGCAGCTCCTCTTCCGGGACGGCGCCAGCTTCGACCTGGCCCGGCGCGTGCGCCGCGCCCCGGGCGCCCCGCTCGGCGAGGTGTTCTCGTTCCTCAGCGGCCTGTACTTCCGCGGCAAGCTGGCCTACGCCGAGGCCTTCGCCACGCCGCCGTCGGGTCTGCCCGGCGTCTACGTGATCACGCCCAGCGAGGGCCTGCGGCTCCACGACGAGCCCACCGACCTCGAGCGGCTGCGGCGCTTCGCGCGGGTGGACATCGCCGCCGCCGACGCGCGCTACCACGGTCCGCTGCGTCGCGACGCGCGGGCTCTCGCCGAGATGCTCGACGCGGCCTGCGAGGTGGTGCTCCTGGGCAGCGTCGCCACCGCGAAGTACGTCGATCCGCTCGCCGAGACCTTCGGCGACCGGCTCTGCTTCCCCGCCGAGTTCGTCGGCCGCGGTGACATGAGCCGGGGCGGCCTGCTCCTGCGCTGCGTGCGGGCCGGGCGGGAATTGCGCTACGTGCCGGTGGCCGGCGCGGTGCGACGCGGGCCCCGGCCGGCCCGGCTCGGGCCGCCGCGATGAGCCCGCGCGCGCCCGCTCGCCGCCGCGCGTCCCGCGGGGCACCCGCGTCGGCCGCGCCGCGGCTGCCCCGCGACGTCGACACGCTGCAGGTGCGGGTCGGCGGCCGCACGGTGACGCTGACGAACCTCCGCAAGCCGTTCTGGCCGGAGGAGGGCCTCACCAAGCGCGACCTGCTGCAGTACTACGCCGACATCGCGCCGGTGCTGCTGCCCCACCTGCGCGACCGCGCGATGGTGATGAAGCGCTATCCCAACGGCGCCGGCGGGCCGTTCTTCTTCATGAAGCGGGCGCCGTCGCCGCGGCCCGACTGGATCGAGACGTGCTCGATCGAGCACGCCTCCGGGAGCGTGATCGACTTCCCGATGGTGCAGGACGTGGCCTCGCTCCTCTGGGTGGTCAACCTGGGCTGCATCGACCTGAACCAGTGGTACGCGCGGTGCGACGACACCGACCGTCCCGACTACGTGCACTTCGATCTGGATCCGGTGAAGGGCGCGGACTTCGAGCAGGTGCGGCAGAGCGCCCTGGTCCTGCGCGAGGCCCTCGACGGCCTTCAGATGCCGAGCCATCCCAAGACCACCGGCTCCCGTGGCATCCACGTCTACGTGCCGATCGTGCGCGGCCCGACCCAGAAGCAGGTCTGGGGGGTGGCCAAGGCCATCGCGCAGGCGCTGGCCGCGGCGCGGCCGGCGCTCATCACCGCGGAGTATCGCGTGGCGAGACGGCCGGTCGGCCGCGTGCTGGTCGACTACAACCAGAACGCGTGGGGCCGCACGCTGGCGTCGGCCTATTCGGTGCGCCCCCGCCCGCGCGCGCCGGTGTCCGCGCCGCTGACCTGGCGCGAGGTCGAGCGCGGCGTGCGCATCGAGGACTTCCGGATGGACAACATGGCCGCCCGCGTGGCCCGCCACCGCGACCTGTTCGCGCCGATGCTGGCGCGCAGCGGCCGCTTCCGGCTGGAGCGGCTGCTGTGAGCCTCCCGCTGCGTCCGCCGTACGCCCCGATGGAGGCGCGGGTCGTCGACGAGATCCCCACCGGCCCCGGCTGGCAGTACGAGCCCAAGTGGGACGGCTTCCGCTGCCTGGCCTTCCGCGACGGCGACCGGATCGAGCTGCAGTCCAAGAGCGGCCAGCCGCTCGCGCGCTACTTCCCGGAGGTCGTCGCGCACCTGCGCGCGCTCTCCGCGCATACCTTCGTGCTCGACGGCGAGCTGGTGATCCCGGTGGATGGCCACCTGTCGTTCGACGATCTCCTGCAGCGCATCCACCCCGCGGCGAGCCGCATCGACCGGTTGTCGCGCGAGCGCCCGGCCGTGCTCATCGTGTTCGATCTGCTGGTGGATGCGGCCGGCCGGTCCCTCGTGGATCGGCCGCTCCGAGAGCGCCGCCCGAGGCTCGAGGCCTTCGCGGCGAAGCATCTGGCCGGCCGGGACGGGCTGCGGCTGTCCCCGGCCACCGAGGACGCGGCCCAGGCCCGCGGGTGGCTCGATACCGCGGGGCCCACGCTCGACGGCATCGTGGCCAAGCGGGTCGACCTGTCGTATCAGACCGGCGAGCGCACCGGCATGCAGAAGATCAAGCGGCGCCGGACCGCCGACTGCGTGGTGGGCGGCTTCCGCTACGCGTCGAAGTCGACGGCGGTGGGCTCGCTGCTGCTGGGGCTCTACGATGCCGACGGCCTGCTCCATCACGTGGGGTTCACCTCGGGCTTCCCGACCGACGCCCGCAAGGCGCTGCTGGCCAAGCTCCGGCCGCTCGTCGAGGAGCCGGGCTTCACCGGGCGCGCGCCGGGCGGGCCCAGCCGGTGGAGCAGCGAGCGATCGGGGGAATGGACGCCGCTGGCCCCGCGCCTGGTCGTGGAGGTGAGCTACGACCACTGGAGCGGCGACCGCTTCCGTCACGCCACCCGCTTCCTGCGCTGGCGCCCGGACAAGGCGCCGCGCCAGTGCACCATGGGCCAGGTGGTTTCTAGTAGCCGCGACCCCGATCCACCAGGTTCAGCAGCGGTTGCCCCTCCAGATACCGCCGCAGGTTCTCGGCGAAGAGCACCGAGCACTTCTCGTCGTAGCTCGGCAGGAAGCCGGAAACGTGCGGGGAGACGATGACGTTGTCGAGGGCATAGAGCGGATGGCCCGCGGGCGGCGGCTCCTCGGCGAACACGTCCACCGCCGCGCCGGCGATGCGCCGCTCCCGGAGGGCGGAGGCCAGGGCGGCCTCGTCCACGCTCGCCCCGCGGCCCACGTTGATGAAGTACGCCGAGGGCTTCATGCGGGCGAAGGCGCGCTCTCCCATCATCCCGCGCGTCTCGTCGGTGAGCGGCGCGCACAGCACCACCGCGTCCGAGCCGGCCAGCAGCGCGTCGAGCTGACGGTGGCCGAGCCATTCGTCGGGCAGCCGCCCTTCCGGATCCCCGGTGCCGGGCAGGCGGTACCCGTCGTCGGCGCGACGTGACGGATCGCGCTTGAGGGCCAGCACCGTCATGCCGAAGGCCGCCTTCGCGATGCGCGCCAGCTCGCGCCCGATGCTGCCGTAGCCGATGATGCCGAGGGTGGCGCCGCGCACCTCGGCGGGCACGAACAGCTCCCAGCGCCGCTCGTCGGGCGGCCAGCCGCCGCGCTGCTGCCATTCCACCATGCGGGGCACGCGGTGGGCGAGGGCCAGCAGCATGGTCACCGCGTACTCCGCGATGGTGGCCGCGTGCACGCCGCTGGTGGTGGTCAGCGGCAGCGCGGTCTGCGTGTAGAGCGGGTGGTCGGCCAGCGCGTTGACGCCGGCCATGTGCAGCTGCACCCACCGGAGCGCGGGGGCGCGAGCGAGATCGCGCGGCGGGGCGCCCGCGTAGAGCACGTCCACCTTGGAATAGTCGGCGGTGTCGGCGTCGGCCTGCGATACCGAGACCTCCGGGGACACCGCCCGGAGCCGGTCGAGCTGGGTCCGATCGAAGCGCATGGTCACGAGCACGTTGAGCATGGGCGCTATCCTACTGCTTCTTTGACTTCCACCACCGGGCGGGATACCCTCGCCGTGCCCGACACATGGACGACAGCGCGTCCGGCGCGCCTGCCGCGCGGCCGGCGCCACTCACAGAGGAGGTCCCATGCTCGACCGGCTCGATCGCATCCTCTCGTCGCTCCTGGCTCTCGCCCTCGTGCTCTCGGCCGCGCCGGCCGACGCGCAGGGCACGATTAAGATCATGTACACCGATCCCCTCTCGGGTCCGTTCGCCCAGGTGGGCGACCAGAACCTGCAGCAGTTCAAGTACATCATCGACTACATCAACGGGCGCGGCGGCGCGCTCGGCCGGAAGTTCGAGCTGGTCTCCTTCGACAACAAGTCGCAGCCCTCGGAAGCCCTGCTGGCGCTCAAGGCGGCGACCGACCAGAACATCCCGGTGATCAT
Organism: Candidatus Methylomirabilota bacterium; assembly: GCA_035315345.1. Classification (NCBI taxonomy): domain Bacteria; phylum Methylomirabilota (SeqCode); species Candidatus Methylomirabilota bacterium. The sequence continues at coordinate 32,573 of DATFYA010000174.1, read as the reverse complement.
GCAGTGCTCGGGCTCCAACATCGCGGCCGCCCTCATCGAGGGGGTGGACAAGCACAACGAGCGGAACCCGACCAACCGCATCGTCTACGTCAACTGCGGGGCGGTGGCCACCGAGCTGACCAACGAGAAGTGCAGCTACTGGCACTTCCGCATGGACGCGCACGTGGGGATGAAGGCCGAGACCATGGTGCGGGCCCTCCCCAAGGACGTGACCCGGGTCTACCTGCTCAACCAGGACTACCTCTTCGGCCAGTCGGTGCAGCGGGACGTGAAGACCTTCCTCGGCAAGCTGAGGCCCGACGTGAAGGTGGTCGGTGACGAGCTGATCCCCCTCGGCAAGGTGAAGGACTTCTCGCCGTACATCACCAAGATCAAGGCCTCCGGGGCGCAGGCCCTGCTCACCGGCAACTGGGGACCGGACATGACGCTCCTGATCAAGGCGGGCATGGACGCGGGCCTCGACATCCGCTACTACACGATGTACGCCCATCTGGGCGGCGGCGCCACCGCGATCGGGCCCGCCGGCAACGGCAAGGTGCGCTCGGTCATGCCCTTCCACGAGAACATCGCGGTCGAGACCGGCAAGGCCGACACCGAGGGCTGGACCAGGCAGTTCCGCTCCCAGCACGACTTCGACTTCTACGCGGCCGGCTTCCGGACGATCTTCGAGTTCCTCCAGGCGGCCATGAACAAGGCCGGCTCGGCGGACCCGGTGAAGTTCGCGGCCGCGATGGAAGGCCTCACCATCACCGACATGCTCGGGCATCAGGTGACGATGCGGAAGGCCGACCACCAGATCCTGAGCGAGTACTTCGTGGGCGTGTTCACCAAGGGCGTGAAGTACGACTCCGAGAAGACCGGCCTCGGCTGGAAGACCGAGACCACGGTGCTGCCCAAGGACCTCGATCAGCCCAACACCTGCAACATGAAGCGGCCGACGTCGTAACCGGACCGCGGACAACCGCCCCTCACCCCGCCCTCTCCCCTCTCGCCCACCCTCTCCCCTGCGGGGAGAGGGCAGGGTGAGGGGGCGAGGGTGCAGGTGGGGAAACGGCTCTACTAGATGGAAGTCCTGATCGTCTCGCTGCTCAACGGCCTCGTCTACGGCATGTTGCTGTTCATGCTGGCGAGCGGCCTCACCCTGATCTTCTCGATGATGGGCGTGCTCAACTTCGCCCACGCCAGCATGTACATGCTGGGCGCCTACTTCGCGTACTCGATCAGCCGGATCACCGGGTTCTGGCCCGCCCTGGTCCTCGCCCCCGTCCTGTGCGGCCTGCTCGGCGCGATCATCGAGATGTACGCGCTACGGCGCGTGCACAAGAACGGCCACATCGCGGAATTGCTCTTCACCTTCGGGCTGGCCTTCATCATCGAGAAGGGCGTGCAGATGGCGTGGGGCCTGCTGCCGGTGCCGTACCGGGTGCCCGCGGTGCTGGACCACCCGCTGTTCCGCATCTACGGCTCGAACTTCCACGCCTACCGCGGATTCATGCTCTTGATCTCGGCCCTGATGTTCGTGGCCATCTGGCTGCTGCTCACCCGCACCCGCATCGGCCTCGTCATCCAGGCCGCGCTCACCCATCCCGACATGGTCGGCGCCCTCGGGCACAACGTGCCGCGCGTGTTCACCATCGTGTTCGCGGGCGGCTCGGCCCTGGCCGGGCTGGCCGGGGTCATCGGCGGCAACTTCCTGGTGACCGAGCCGTCCATGGCCATCACCATGGGCCCGATCGTCTTCGTGGTGGTGGTGTTCGGCGGCCTGGGTTCCCTCGCCGGCTGCTTCATCGCCTCGCTGATCATGGGGCTCGTGCAGACCTTCGCGGTGGTGCTGGACGTGTCGTTCGCGGATCTGCTCGCGCGCGTCGGACTGCACGTGACCGCGGCCACCCCACTCGCCGAGTTCCTGACGATCCCGCTGCCCCGCGTGGGCGCGCTGCTGCCCTATCTCATGCTCATCCTCGTGCTGCTGGTGAAGCCGCGCGGGCTCATGGGCACGCGCGACACATGAGCGAGCCGCTCGCCCACCCCGCGGCCCGTCCGATCGCCGCGGAGCGGCCGGCCGGGCGGCTGGCCCGGCAGTGGCCGTGGCTGCTCACCCTCGCGGTGGCGGTGCTGGTGCCGTGGCTCTTCTACAACTGGGCGGCGGGACGCCACTCCGGGTTCATGGTCGCGATGCTCAGCCAGATGGGCATCATGATCATCTTCGCGCTCAGCTACAACATGCAGATGGGCCAGGCCGGGCTCCTCTCGTTCGGCCACGCGGTCTTTCTCGGCCTCGGCGGCTACGTCACCGCCCACACCCTCACCGCGGCCCGGAGCGGCCCGCTCTGGCTGCCGCTGGAGATCACCCCGCTGGTCGGCGGGCTCGGCGGGCTCGCCTTCGCCATCGGGCTGGGCTACTTCGCGACCAAGCAGCGCGCCACCGCGTTCGCCATGATCACGCTCGGCATCGGCGAGCTGGTCACCGCGTGCGCGCTCATGTTCCAGACCTTCTTCGGGGGCGAGGGCGGCGTCAGCACCAACCGCATGATCGGCCACAGCCTCTTCGGTCTCGCCTATGCCGCCCCGATCCAGGTCTACTACCTGATCGTGGCGTGGACCGCGATCGCGGTGGCCCTGATGCTCCTGCTCACGCGCACCCCGGTCGGGCGCATGGCCAATGCGTGCCGGGACAACTTCGAGCGCGCCCAGTTCGTGGGCTACGACCCGCGCATGGTGCGCTTCGTCCAGTTCTCCCTCTCCGGCTTCTTCGCGGGCATCGCGGGGGCGCTGTACACGCTGACCTACGAGATCGTGACGTACGACACGGTGGGCGGGGCCATGTCCGCCAACGCGCTGCTCATGACCTACATCGGCGGCGTCGGCGCCTTCGGGGGGCCGGTGATCGGCGCGGTGCTGATCGTGCTGCTCCAGAGCTGGGTGAGCCTGCTCTCCAACTCGTGGCTGGTCTACGCGGGCGTGCTCTTCATCCTGATGGTCACCTTCGCGCCGGGCGGCATCGCCGGCCTCGTGCTCATGCACCAGCCGATCGCGCGCGCCGGGCGGCTCGGCCGGCTCGCCGGGCCGTACCTGCGCCTCATCGGCCCGGGCCTGCTGGTCGCGGTCGGCTTCGTGCTGGCGGTGGAGCTGTGCTCGTTCCTCACCATCGGCGCCGCGCAGGGCAAGACCCTCGCCCTGGCCGGCGTCACCGTCGATCCGCGCCACTGGGGCCCGTGGCTGACCGTCCTGGTCCTGCTCGCGGGCGGCGGCTGGTGGCTGCGGCACGCGGCGCGGAGCTTCGGCCGCGCCTGGACCGCGGTCACCGAGGAGATCAAGGCCGGGGAGAGCCGGCCGTGACCGCGCCCGCGCTGCGGCTCACCGACGTGCACAAGAGCTTCGGCCCGACCGCGGTCATCATGGGGGTGAGCCTCGACGTGGCGCGCGGCACGCGCCACGCCATCATCGGCCCCAATGGGGCGGGCAAGACCACGCTGTTCAACCTGATCAGCGGGCGGTTCCCGGTGTCCTCGGGCACGATCGAGCTGAGCGGGCGGCGCATCGACTCACTCGAGCCGCACCGGATCAACCGGCTCGGCCTCTCCCGCAGCTTCCAGGTGACGTCGATCTTCGCGCGCATGACCGTCTTCGAGAACATCCGCTGCGGGCTCCTGTGGTCGCGCGGCTACCGCTACTCGTTCTGGCACCTGCTGGGCGGCGAGCGCGCGCTGAACGAGCACGCGGCCCGCCTGCTCGCCGACGTGAACCTCGAATCGCGGCGCGACGTGCCGGCCGGGCTCCTCTCCTACGCCGAGCAGCGCGCGCTCGAGATCGGCATCACCATCGCGGGCGGCGCCGACACCATCCTGCTCGACGAGCCCACCGCGGGCATGAGCCGGAGCGAGGCCGACCACGCGGTCGCCCTGATCCGCCGGGTCACCGCGGGCAAGACGCTCGTCATGGTCGAGCACGACATGAGCGTGGTGTTCGACCTCGCCGACGTGGTCACGGTGCTGGTCTACGGACAGGTCATCGCCTCCGGCCCGCCCGCCGAGATCCGGGCCAGCCGCGCGGTGCAGGACGCGTATCTGGGCGCGCCCGCGGAGATCGCTTGATGCTGGCGGTTCGCGATCTCCACGCGTACTACGGCAAGAGCCACATCCTCCAGGGCGTGAACCTGGAGGTGCGCGCGGGCGAGATCGTGAGCCTGCTCGGCCGCAACGGCGTCGGCCGCTCCACCACCTGCAAGGCGATCATGGGGCTGGTCGAGCCGGTCGGCGAGGTGCTGTGGAAGGGCAAGAGCCTGGCCGGGCTGCGCCCCGATCAGATCGCGCACGCCGGGATCGGCTACGTGCCGGAGGACCGCCAGGTCTTCCCCACCCTCACCGTTCGGCAAAACCTCGAGCTGGGCCTCAAGCGCGCGGGACGATTCGGCCGCTGGTCGTTCGACGACATGTTCGCGCTGTTCCCCCACCTCCGGGAGCGGCAGTCCAACCTGGCCGGCGTGCTGTCGGGGGGTGAGCAGCAGATGCTGGCGATGGGGCGCACCCTCATGGGCGATCCCGAGCTGGCCATCATCGACGAGCCCACCGAGGGATTGGCCCCGATGCTGGTGGCCCAGGTGGGCCGCTTCCTCGACGAGATCGCCCGTCGGGGCGTGTCCATCCTCCTGGTCGAGCAGAAGCTCACCATCGCGCTCACGATCTCGCACCGCGTGTACGTGATGGGTCACGGGCGTATCGTGTTCGGAGGCACGCCCGCGGCCCTGGCCGCCAACGAGGCGGTGCGGAAGGAAAACCTGGAAGTCTGATCGAGGAGACGGCACCCATGAAGGCGTCGCGCAAGGGATACAAGCAGATGGTGGACGAGGCGAAGTCCCGCATCACGTCGATCACTCCGGAGGAGGCCAAGGGGCGGCTCGGCCGCGACGAGGTGGTCTTCGTCGACCTGCGGGACGTCCGCGAGCTGGAGCGGGAGGGCATGGTGCCGGGTGCCTTCCACTGCCCGCGCGGGATGCTCGAGTTCTGGATCGACCCCGACAGCCCCTATCACAAGGACATCTTCGCGGGCGACAAGCAATTCGTCTTCTACTGCAACGGGGCGTGGCGCTCCGCCCTGGCCGCCGATGTGGCCCAGCAGATGGGCCTCGAGAACGTGGTGGAGATGGAAGGCGGCTTCACCGAGTGGAAGAAGAAGGGCTTGCCGGTGGCCGAGCGGCCCACCCGGAAGGCGTAGCATGCCGATCCGCTCGTCCGATCACGAGCCGGAGCCGACGCCCGCGCCGGAGCCGGAGCCGCAGCAGCTGCCGATGATGCTGCCGCCGGCCCAGGGGCCGGCGGTCGAGCAGCCGGCCAAGCTGATCCGCATCGCCGCCATGATCCGCGAGCTGCTGCAGGACGTCCGGCAGTCCACCCCCGACGAGGCCGGGCGCAAGCGTCTGCGCGACATCTACGGGCGCGCGGTGGCCGCGCTGAAGGAAGGCGTGTCGAAGGAGCTGCAGGACGAGCTGGAGACGCTGGTGCTCCCGCTGGGCGACAGCCCGAGCGAATCGGAGATCCGGCTCGCCCAGGCGCAGCTGGTGGGCTGGCTCGAGGGACTGTTCCAGGGCATCCAGGCCGCGCTCTGGACCCAGCACATGCAGGCCCGCGCCGAGATCGAGGAGATGCGGCGCCATCGCGGCCTGCCCCCCGGGCCGGGCGGCGATATCGTCCCGCGCGATCCCGGTCAGTATCTCTAGATCCAGCGGGTCAGCAGATCCGACGGGCCGACGCAGAACGGGCGCCCGTGTCGCCACGAGCGCCCGCTCGACCCGGAGCCGGGATCCGCTACCGCTTACTCACCGGCCGTCCTCTTACACGCCCGTCCTGGTCTCTCCGGGCCAGGGAGAGATGGCGGCAATTACCGTGTAAGTCTTTCTGCTTCCCGGATCAGCGCGTCCTCGCTCGGCGTCACCTTGACGCCGTGGGTCGGAAACGCGCGGAGGTGCCGCACCCCTTCGGTTTTCGCGTCGGGCTCGGTGCGGAACATGACTTCGTAACCGCAGTGCGTGCAGGTCATCATGTAGCTGGCCATCGGGTCGGCCCTCCTTGACCGTGGGAATAGAGCAAGTCGGGTGCCATCGCGATCCCGCGGCCGCGAGCGCGCCGAGGCGGTGCTAGAATCCGCGATCATGACGAGCCGACTGATCACCGGCGTGCGGATCCTGGACGGGACGGGCCGCGAACCCTTCGCGGGCTCGGTGCGCATCGAGGGCGACCGGATCGCGGAGGTCTCGCCGACACCGCTGGCCGCGCGACCGGGAGAGCCGGCCATCGACGGACGGGGGGCGACCCTCATGCCCGGCCTCGTGGAGCCTCACGCCCATCTGAGCTTCGCCGACGTGAGCAGCCACGATCTCACGCGCCTGCCCGTGGAGGAGCACGTGCTCGCCACCGTCCGCAACGCGCGCACGATGCTCGACGCCGGCTACACCAGCGCGCTCTCCGCCGCCGCGGCCAAGCCGCGCCTGGACGTGGTGGTCAAGCGCGAGATCGAGGCCGGCCGCATTCCCGGCCCGCGGCTGCTCGCCAACGGCCCCGAGATCACGGTCACCGGCGGCCTCGGCGACACCAACCTGCTCCACCTGCCGCACCACGAGACACCCACGTTCTGCTGGATCGTGGACGGGCCCGACGCCATGCGCCGGGCGTGCCGCCTGCTCGCGCGCGAGGGCGTGGACCTGCTCAAGCTCAACCTCTCCGGCGATCTGGGCACCTCCGCGTGGTCGTCGGAGCTGACCCCGATGACGGCAGCCGAAGTCGAGGCGGCGATGGAGGTGGCCCGGTCCCGCGGGCTCCGGGTCTGCGCCCACTGCCGCAGCGGCGACGCCGTGCGGATGGCGGTCCGGCACGGCGTCGAGATCATCTACCACGCGAACTACTGCGACGAGGCCGCGCTGGACGCCCTGGAAGCCGCGCGCGGCCGCGTCTTCGTAGCCCCGGCGCTCGGCATCACCTACACGCTCAGCCAGGCCAGCGGCCAGTGGGGCGTGACGCCGGCGCGCGCGCGGGAGTTCGAGCGGGAGCTGGCCGCGTCGGTGGAGAGCATCGCCCGGATGCGCGCACGCGGCATCCGCGTCCTGCCCGGCGGCGACTACGGATTCCCGTTCAGCCCGCACGGCACGTACGCCCGCGATCTCTGGCTGTTCGTCAAGGTCCTCGGCTTCTCGCCGATGGAGACGCTCGTGGCGGCCACCCGGCAGGGCGGCGAGATCATGGGCCTGCCGGGGGAGCTGGGCGTGGTGCGGCCGGGCGCGCTCGCCGACCTGCTCCTGGTCGACGGCGACCCCCTCGCCGACATCGCCATCCTGCAGGACCCCAGCGCGATCCGGATGATCATGAAGAACGGTAACTTGCACCGCGCCCCCTGACCACCCGCTCGAAGGAGTCGCCCCGTGATCAGAAAGCTGCCCTCCGGCCGGTACCGTCTCTACTCCCGGAAGAAGGACCCGCGCACCGGACACCGTCGCAACCTCGGCACCTTCAAGACCCGCGCGGCGGCCTTGAAGCACGAGCGCGCGGTGCAGTTCTTCAAGCGCGGGTGAGAACTGCTTCGCCACGGAGCGAATCCGACCCTCCGGAGCCGGGACGGCAAGAGCCCGCTCGATCTCGTGCGCAACCGGCGCGACAGGACCCTGTTCGCCTTGCTCTCGCGCGGGATTCAGGAGTAGGATCACGGCGTCCAGGCAGCTCCCATCTGCCAAGGAGAGTGTCATGCTCGAGCGGCTGATCTCCGGCGACAACCACATCGACCTCACCTACTGTCCCCCCGACCTCTGGTCGTCGCAGGCGCCGTCGAAGTGGAAGCTGCTGGTGCCGCGGGTCGAGGAGCTGGAGGACGGCTGCCACTGGTTCGTGGAGGCGCAGGACAAGGGCATGTGGAACGGCGTCGGGCCCGGCTTCCTCAAGCGCACGCCGGGCTCCTTCGCCCGCATCGACGAGATGGCCGCCTGCGGCTTCGAGTGGGACCACCGGGCCGGCGCCCGGCCCCGGCCCACCACTCCCGAGCTGCGGCTGGCCGATCTCGATCGCGACGGCCTCGACGCCGAGGTGGTCTACGGCTGTCTGATGATCAACGACATGATCGCCAGCGGCGACCGCCGCGCGTGGGCCAACGCGATCTACAACGACTGGGCCGCCGACTTCGCCAGGAAGTCGGATCCCAACCGCATCTTCCCGCTCGCCATCGTGCCCAGCAACGACCCGCAGGTGGCCGCGGCCGAGGTGCGGCGCTGCGCCAAGATGGGGTTGCGGGGCGGCGATCTCGGCTTCAAGTCCATGAGCATCCCGCTCTACCAGCACGAGTGGTATCCGCTCTGGGAGGCCGCCGCCGAGTGCCACTTCCCGATCGCGTTCCACTCGACCGGCTTCAAGGCCCTGCGCGCCCCCGACTCGCCCGCGATGGAGCAGCAGTACATGCTGCAGTGGCGCCTGGTGCGCTCCTCGCTCTTCCAGCTGGACACCATGGAGGTGCTGGTCTCGCTGATCACCTCCGGGGCCTGTGAGAAGTACCCCGACTTCAAGTTCGTGCTCGGCGAGTCGGGCGTGACGTGGCTGCCCTACGTGTTCGACCGCTTCGACACCGAGTACGAGGACCGCGCCCGCGGTCTCGGCTTCTCGATGAAGCCCAGCGACTACTTCCGGCGCCAGGGTTACGTGACCTATCAACAGGATCAGTACCTGGAGCCGATCATCCCGCTCATCGGCGAGGACAACATCATCTGGGGCGCGGACTACCCGCACCCCGACTGCGTGTGGCCGGACTCGCGGCGGCACCTCGAGAAGAACCTCGGCAACCTGCCCGAGCGCGTGCAGCGCAAGATCACCTACGACAACGTGGTCAAGCTCTACAATCTCCGCTGAGCGAAAGGATCCCCATGACTCCCAGCGCGCTCGATATTCCGTCGCTTCAGGGCAAGGTCTCTCCGGAGGAGTGGGCGGTTCGCGTGGACCTGGCCGCCGCCTACCGGCTGGTCTCCCGCTACGGCTGGGAGGACCTGGTCTTCACCCACATCTCGGCCCGGGTGCCCGGCACCGAGGACCAGTTCCTGATCAACCCGTACGGCTTGTTCTTCGACGAGATCACCGCGTCGAGCCTCGTGAAGATCGACCAGCAGGGCCGAAAGCTCGAGGACACCCCGTTCACCGTCAACGCGGCCGGCTTCATCATCCACAGCGCGATCCACGGGGCCCGGCACGACGCCAAGTGCGTGCTGCATACCCACACCCCGAACGGGGTCGCGGTCTCCACCCAGCGCGCCGGCCTGCTGCCGATCTCGCAGCACTCGCTCTTCGTGCTCAATAGCGTCGGCTACCACGATTTCGAGGGCCCCGCGCTCGACGAGGACGAGAAGCCGCGCCTGGTCGCCGATCTGGGCGACAACCGCTGCCTGATCCTCCGCAACCACGGCTTACTGACGGTGGGCGAGACGGTCGCGGACGCCTTCGTGAACATGTACTACCTGGAGGCCTCCTGCCAGATCCAGGTGCGCGCCCAGTCGGGCGGCGGCGAGCTGATCAACGTGCCCAAGGAGGTCATGGACAAGGGCTACGCCAACGCGGCCGCCAACCAGCGCAAGAATGGCGGCCAGGGCAAGCTCGTCTGGCCGGGGCTGCTGCGCCGGCTGGATCGCACCGACCCGTCGTTCCGGAACTGACGGCTCCGAGTTGACCGGTCCCGAATCCTCGCTGCGCTTCGGCGCCGTCGCCGGCGGGCGGCGCAGCGAGGACGGTCCCCTCCTGACCGGCCGGGGCCGCTTCACCGACGACATCGCGCTTCCCGGGCAGGCCCACGGCGCCTTCGTCCGCGCGCCCGTCGCCCACGCCCGCATCCGCTCGATCGACGTCACCCCCGCGCTCGCCCTGCCCGGCGTGCTCGCCGTGCTCACCGGGCGAGACCTGCAGGCCGCCGGCCTCGGCGCCATCCCGCCCGCCGCGTCGTTCCCCGGCCGCGGCGGCAAGCCGCTCGCCGCCGCGCCCATCCCCCCGCTCGCGGTGGACCGCGTGCGCCACGTCGGCGAGGCGGTGGCCCTCGCGGTGGCCGAGACTCCCGAGCAGGCGGCCGACGCGGCGGCCGCGGTCGTGCTCGACCTGGATCCGCTGCCCGCGGTCGCCGACGTGGACCACGCGCTCGCCCCCGCCGCGCACCCGGTCTGGCCGGACGCGCCGGACAACGTGGCCTTCGACTGGACCGACGGCGACGCCGCCGGCGTGGCCGCGGCCTTCGCCGCCGCGGCCCACGTCGCGCGCGTGCGCCTCGACGATACGCGCGTGGCCCCCGCCGCGCTCGAGCCGCGGGCCGCGATCGGCCAGTGGGACGAGGCCGCGCAGCGCTACACGCTGACCGCGAGCACCCAGGGCGTGGCGGTCGTGCGCCGGCTGCTGGCCGAAGGCGTCTTCAAGATCCCCCCGGCCCGGCTGCGCGTGCTCACCCCCGACGTCGGCGGCGGCTTCGGCATGAAGGTCCAGGCCTATCCCGAATATGCCGCGCTGCTCTTCGCGGCCCGCCGCGTCGGCCGCCCGGTGAAGTGGCGGGCCACCCGCATCGAGAGCTTCCTCGCCGACACCGCGGGCCGCGACGGGATCCTCGAGGGCGAGCTGGCGCTGGACGCCTCCGGCCGGTTCCTCGGCCTGCGGGTGCGCACCCGCGTCGGCCTCGGCGCCTACGTCTCGGCGTTCGCGGCGGTGTTCGGCACCAACAACACCAAGAACTGCCTCTCGAGCGTGTACCGGATCCCGGCCATCGCCATCGACGTCACGCTGGCCTTCACCAATACCGCGCCGCTCGGCCCCTATCGCGGCGCCGGCCGGCCCGAGGCGCTCTACCTGATCGAGCGGCTGATCGATCAGGCCGCCGCCGCGATGGGCAGCGACCGCGTCGCGCTCCGCCGCCGGAACTTCATCCCGCCCGCGGCCATGCCGTACCGCACGCCCAACGGGCCCACGTACGACAGCGGCGAGTTCGAGACGGTGATGGACCGCGCGCTGGACCTGGCGGACTGGGCCGGCTTCCCGGCGCGCCGCGCGGCCGCCGAGCGCGCCGGGCGCCTGCGCGGCATCGGCCTCTGCTGCTTCCTGGAGGTCGCCGGCGGCATCCTGGACGAGACGGTGGACCTGCGCTTCCGGGCGGACGGCACGGTGGCGCTGCATACCGGCGCCCAGCCGATGGGCCAGGGCCATCTCTCGACGTTCCCGGCGGTGATCGCTCGCCGGCTCGGCATCGATCCCGGCGCGGTGCGCCTGGTCCAGGGCGATAGCGACCTGGTGCCGGCGGGCACGCCCAGCGTGGCCTCCCGATCCATGATGATGGCGGGCAGCGCGGCCGCGATGGCGTGCGACGTCGCCATCGAGAAAGGGCGCCGCGTGGCTGCGCACTACTTCGAGGCCGCCGCGCCGGACGTGGAGTTCGCGGCCGGCCGCTTCCGCGTCACGGGCACCGATCGCGCGATCGGCCTGCTCGACCTGGGCGCGCGCGCCCGCGCGCTGCCCGGGCTGCCGCCGGACCTGGCGGACGGGCTCGACAGCACCGCCAAGTTCGTCTCGCCGCAGATGACCTTCCCCAACGGCTGCCACGTCACCGAGGTCGAGATCGACCCCGACACCGGCGCGGTGGCGGTGGTCGGCTACGCGGCGGTGGACGACGTCGGCCGCATCGTGAACGAGACCATCGTCGAGGGACAGATCCACGGCGGCATCGCGCAGGGACTGGGCCAGGTGCTGGGCGAGCACGTGGTCTACGACGCGGACGGCCAGCTCCTCACCGCCTCGTTCATGGACTACGGGCTGCCGCGCGCCGAGGACCTGCCGGCCCTGCGCGTGGGCCATCACGGCGTCGCCTGCACCACCAACCCGCTCGGCGTGAAGGGCGCGGGTGAGTCGGGCGTGGCCGGAGCGCTCCCCTCCGCGGTCAACGCGGTGCTGGACGCCCTCGCGAGCCGCGGCGTGCGCGCGCTCGACCTGCCGATGTCGTCCTCGCGGGTGTGGACGGCCCTGCGGGCCTGAGCGTCCCCGCCGGGACACATTGACGGCGCCGGCGCGGATCGCTACGCTCGACGCATGTCGCCGCCCGAGATTCCGGTTCGTCGATGGAAGCGGCTCGAATACGAGCGCCTCGTCGAGGGCGGATTCCTCGGCCCGGGCGATCCGATCGAGCTCCTCGGCGGACAGCTCATCGTGGCGGAGCCCCAGGGCAGCCGTCACTTCGCCGCGATCCGGGCGGCGGAGGAAGCGCTCCGCTCCGCCCTGGGCCCCGGCTGGGAAGTGCGCGGCCAGGGGCCGCTCGCCCTGGACGACGAGTCGGAGCCCGAGCCGGATCTGGCGGTCGTGCCGGGAAGCTTTCGCGACTATCGCGCGGAGCACCCGTCACGCCCGGTGCTCGTCGTCGAGGTGGCCGAATCGAGCCTCCTCCTCGATCGAGAGCACAAGGGAAGCCTCTACGCGCGAGCCCGCATCGCCGACTACTGGATCATCAACCTGGTAGACCACGCGCTCGAGATCTACCGCGAGCCGGCACGCGACGCCTCCGCGGTGTTCGGTTGGCGCTACGGGTCTCGCCTCGTGCCGGAGCGCGACGGCTCGGTGTCGCCGCTCGCCCGGTTGACGGCCCGCGTGCGCGTGGCCGATCTTCTGCTCTGACGCCCGCCATGCTGACGCGCCCCCTGCCCGAGTCCGCCGCCTGGCACGGCCCGTCGCTGCCGGCCGACCGGTACCTGCTGCCGATCCCCGTCGAGGTCCTGGCCGAGCTGGCCGCCGCGCTCCGCGAGCTGCGCCGCGCGCCGGTGCCGACGCTGCTGCTGCTGCCGGAGCACTTCCCGCTCGCGGCCACCGTGACGTGGATGGCCGAGGTGCGCCGACGGCTCGACGTCGGCCCGGGTTTCGTGATGCTGGACCGGCTGCCGGTGGACGCGATGACCCGCGACGAGGCCGTCGCGGTCTACTGGATCCTCATGAGCCTGCTCGAGCCGCCGGTGGCGCAGGAGTGGAAGGGCACCGTCATCTACGACGTGCGCCACGACGGCGCGGCCTACACCGCCGAGACCCGCGGCGCGCTGACTCCCGAGGGTCTCGAGATGCACACCGACAGCAGCATGGGCGAGGCCCCCCCGAGCTACGTGACGCTCTTCTGCCTGCAGCCGGCCCGCGACGGCGGCATGAGCATCGTGTCGAGCGCGGCGGCCGCCCACAACTATTTCCTGAGCGAGCACCCCACGCTGCTGCGCCGGCTCTACGAGGTCTTCTACCGCGACCACCAGGAATACCAGGCGGCCGACGCGGCGCCGACGAACTTCCGCCCGGTGTTCGCCTGGGACGGCGCCCTGCGCACGCGCTTCAACGCCCGGCACATCGTCCGCGGCTACGAGAAGACCGGCCGCACCCTCGACGCCGACGGCGCCGAGGCGGTGCGGCGGATGGACGCCTTCCTCAGCGATCCGGCGCATCGCCTGGACCTCTGGCTCGAGCGCGGCCAGATCCAGGTGCTGAACAACCGCGTGATCGTCCACGGGCGCACGCCGTACCAGGATCACGACGACCCGGAGCGGCGACGTCACCTCGTGCGGCTGTGGCTCCGGTCTGGCGACCGGCGACAGTTCCGCGGCTAGAGAGCTGCGGCGGCCATGGGGGTCCCGGTCGGCCTCAACATCTGGTCGCGCCTCGTCGAGGACACCTTCCCCTACTTCGACCGGACCATCGCGCCGTTCGACGCGCTCTGGATGCCGGACCACGTGCAGTATGGCTCCCACAAGGTGGCCGAGGGCTGGACGCTGCTCACCTGGGCGCTCGCCCGCTATCCGGACAAGCGGTGCGGCCACGAAGTGCTGTGCAACAGCTTCCGCAATCCCGCGCTGCTCGCCAAGATGGCCGCGACCGCCCAGGCCCTGTCCGGCGGCCGCGTGATCCTGGGCATCGGGGCTGGCTGGAACGAGGAGGAGTACCGCGCCTACGGCTGGCCCTACCCGCCGGCGCGCGTGCGCATCGATCAGCTCGCGGAGGCCATCGAGCTGATCCGACGCCTGTGGACCCAGGCCCCGGCCGACTACCACGGCCAGCACTACTCCATCACCGGCGCCGCCTGCGAGCCGCGCCCCACCCCGGTTCCGCCGATCATGGTCGGCGGCTCGGGGGAGAAGTTCCTGCTCCGCGTGGTCGCCCGCCACGCCGACTGGTGGAACTACGTCTGGAAGGGGCCGGAGGCCTACGCCCACAAGCAGGAGGTCCTCAAGGGGCACTGCCGCGACGTGGGCCGCGACTACGACGCGATCGAGCAGGTGGTTCGGGTGGGCATCCTCATCGCCGAGAACGAGCGCGAGGTGGAGCGGCTCAAGACGTCGCCCGGGATCCGCTCGCTGAACGACATCCAGCTGGTCGGCACGCCGGCCCAGGTGACCGAGGCGATGCTCGGAATCGTCAAGCAAGGAGCACGACGGCTCACCGTGAACTTCGCCGACGTCCCGCGCCCGGAAGGCACCTGGCTCTTCGCCTCCACCGTCCTGCCGCATCTCTAGTTCGGCAGTTCGTACCGGGTCGTTTCTTCCTCGCCCTCCCCTCCGTCGCCGATCGTGACGGCAGTTTCGGGCTCGATACGTGGCGTTCGGCGTAGAGTCGCCCGGGCATGGCGGTTGCACCCGCGGCGGGCCATGACGAGCCCGCTGCGAGCGTGGATCACCCGACCGATGATCTTCTTTCCCCTCGTGGCCATCGTCGCCGTGCTCACCGTCTACGGCTTCCTGGAGGTGGGGCTCGCCGCCAGCGCCCGCTGGGAGCGCGACCTGGCGAAGCGCATGGAGCGGTACCGCGCGAACCAGCCGTCGGTGCTGGTCAGCCGATATGAAGAGCGCTTGAAGGCGGTGCGCCTGGCCCTGCGCGAGCGCGGCTACAACGCCGGCTCCCCCGAGGCCGCGATGGGTCCGCGCACGGCGGAGGCGCTCCGCTCGTTCCAGCGACGCCAGGGCCTGCCGGTCACGGGCCGCCCCGACCCTTCGACGCTGATCGCCCTCGGCCTCGTCCAGTAGCCGGCCCCCGTGTCACCGCGCGCGCCGGTGCTATGATGCGCGCGCCATGGAGCATTCGCCGGCGCGTCTGACCCGGAGTCACGCCCTGTGGGAGCGCGCCCGCAAGGTCATGCCGGGCGGCGTCTACGGCCACCAGAACGGCGCGGTGCTGGGCGACGGCCACCCGCGTTTCCTCGCCCGCGCCGAGCGGAGCCGCATCTGGGACGTGGACGGCAACGAGTACGTCGACTGGATGTGCGCTTACGGCCCGATGATCCTCGGCTACGGCCATCCCGCGGTCGAGGCCGCGGTGGCCGAGCAGCGGGCCGGCGGCGACTGTCTCCCCCTGCCCGGCCCGCGCATGGTGGAGCTGGCCGAGCGGCTCGTCGCCCTGACCCCGCGGGCGGACTTCGCGGTGTTCGGCAAGAACGGCGCCGACGCCACCAGCTGGGCCGTGGACGTGGCCCGCGCCCACACCGGCCGCCCGCGCATCGCCCGAGTGCGCGGGGCCTATCACGCCGCACGCCCGTGGGCCCTGCCCCACCTGCCCGGCGTCCCCGCCCACTACCGGGATGACCTCCTCGAGTTCGGCTGGAACGATCTCGACGAGCTGGCCGGCCTCTTCGCGGCAGAGCCCGGCCACATCGCGGTGGTGATGGCCACCCCGTTCGATCACGTCACCGGGACCGCGCCCGCGGCCGGCTTCTTCGCGGGCGTTCGCGCCCTCTGCGACGCACACGGCGCCCTCTTCGCGATGGACGACGTGCGCGCCGGCTTCCGCTTCCACCTGGGCGGCTCGTGCGAGCACTTCGGCGCGGCCCCCGATCTGATCTGCTACTCGAAGGCCATCGCCAACGGCCACCCGCTCGCCGCCGGGCTCGCCCGCGAGGGCCTGCGCGCGGCGGCCGAGCGCATCTACTTCACCGGCTCGTTCTTCTTCGCGAGCGCGCCGTTCGCGGCCAGCCTGGCCACCCTCGACGTGCTGGCGGGCACCGACGCCATCGCGCGCATCCATCGCATCGGCGGCCTGCTCACCGACGGCCTCGCCGAGCAGGCGCGCCGGCACGGGGTGCCGCTGCAGCCGGTCGGCCAGCCCGCCATGCCGGTGATCCGCTTCGCCGATGATCCCGAGCGGCGGCGCATCCGCCGGTGGTGCTCGCTCGTGACCGAGGGCGGGGCGTACGCCCATCCCGCTCACAACTGGTTCGTGTCGGCGGCCCACTCCGAGGACGACGTGGCCCGCACGCTCGAGGCGAGCGAGCGCGCGTTCCAGACGGTGGCGAGCGAGACCTAGCTACCGCGCGTCAGGCGCAGGATCGTGATGGAGTGGGCGGGACAGACATGATCGAGCCCGCCCGGGCGGGCGGTGGCGCGCCCCTCGCGCACGTCGACCCGCCGCGGGTCCTCGAAGGAGTTGGTCGCTCCCACGTCGGGGCCGTTCACCTCCCAGAGGGTCACCGTGCCCGCCACGTCCATGCCCGCGATCTCGATCGACGCGGGCAGATCGCGGTCCCGATCGCGATTGACCAGCGCGATCGAGAGCGCCCGGCCCCCCTCGTCGACGCTGGCCGCCGCGTCGATGAGCGAGAACGGCCCCAGGTCGGCCACGTGGTGCACGCGCCCGCCCCCGGCGTCGCTCTCCTGCCCGGGGGCGAGCGCGTACTGCGCGCCGTCCACCGTCACGTCGAGCGCCACGTCGAGCGTGTGCTCGGCGTAGAGCCGCAGCGGATGGTAGATCGTCTGGAGGAACAGGCCCCGCCGGCTCGTGAAGATCGGGGCGATGGCGTTGACGAGCTGGGCGAAGTTGGCCATGCGCACGCTGCGGCAGTGGCGCAGGAAGCCGTTCAGGTAGGTCGCCACCGCGAGGGCGTCGGTCAGGGTGTAGCGCTCCTCCACGCCGCCCACCCGATCCTCGTGGCTCCGGGTGCGCCACCACACGTTCCACTCGTCGAACGCGATATGGATGGGGTGCGCGATCTGCTTCCGGCGCCGCACCCGCTCGATGAGCGCCGTGCAGATGCGCACCGCGCGCTCCGCCTCGTGCGACTGCATCACGGTCACGTAATGATCGGGGTGGCCGGTGTAGAGATGGATGGAGTGGAAGTCGATCAGCTCCGCGAGGCCGTCCAGCACCACCTCGTCCCACTCGCTCCAGCCGTTCTGCCCGCAGCCGATGAGCTGGATCGACGGGTCGGTGCGCTTCATGACCATCGCGAAGGCGCGCGCCTTCTTGACGTAGTCGCGCGCCTCGAGATTGCCGATCTGCCAGCCTCCGTACATCTCGTTGCCCAGCCCCCAGTACCGCACCCGGTGCGGCTCGGGGTGGCCGTGGGCGCGGCGCAGGTTGGCCCACGAGGTGTTGCCGGTGCCGTTGCAGTACTCGACCCAGGCCTGGGCCTCGTCCATGGTGCCCGAGCCCATGTTCACGCAGATGATCGGCTCGGCGCCCATCGCGCGGCAGTACTCGATGAACTCGTTGGTGCCGAAGCGGTTGGACTCCTCGGCGTACCAGGCCAGGTCGCTGCGGCGCGGGCGCTCCTTCTTGGGCCCCACCCCGTCGAGCCAGTGATAGCCGCTGACGAAGTTGCCGCCGGGCCAGCGCAGCACCGGGAAGCGGAGCGGACGCGCCGCCTCCATGACGTCGCGGCGGAAGCCCCGCTCGTCGGAGAGATTCGAGCCCTCCTCGTAGATGCCGCCGTAGATGCAGCGGCCGAGGTGCTCGATGAACTGGCCGAAGATGCGCCGATCCACCGGGCCGAGGCGCCGTCGCGTGTCGATGCCGATGCGCGTGGTCATGGCGCCAGAGTCTAGGAGCCGGTCCATCGCGTGTCAATTTGACAGTGCCGGTGAGGGGGACGTACAGTCTCGCCCGGAGGAAACCCATGAGCGCTCGTGATCGCGGCGTCAACGGCAGTGACGGCATCTCCCCCACTCGCGCGCGGGTGAGCCGCCGCGCCTTCGTGGCCGGCGTCTCGGCCGCCGGCGTGGCCGCGTGGACCCGCCGTACCGGCGCGCAGCCGAAGTCCACCATCACCTACTGGAACGGCCTCACCGGCGCCGACGGCAAGGTGATGGACGAGCTGATCGACTCGTTCACGCGCGACACCGGTATCCGCCTCGAGCAGCAGCGCCTGCCGTGGGCCGACCTCTACGCCAAGCTGCAGGTGGCGGTGCCCGCCGGCGAGGGCCCGGACCTGGCCCTGATCCACACCGTGGAGGTCCCGCACTTCGCCAACGACGGCGTGCTCGAGGCCATCGACGACGCCACCGCCTCCGGCAAGGGCTTCCGCGGCGACGACTACCTGCCCGCCACCTGGCAGGGCGGCACCTACCAGGGCAAGCGTTACTCGCTGCCCCTCGACGTGCCGCAGCACATCCTCTACCTCAACGTGAAGGTCATGAAGGACGCCGGCCTCGTGGGCGCCGACGGCAAGCCGCGGGGGCCGGGCAGCCGCGACGAGCTGGTGACCATGGCCAAGCGCATCGCCAAGTCGCCCGACGTGTTCGGCTTCGCCATCGGCACCGTGGGGCCCGGCCGCTACACCTGGGGCTTCCACAACCTGCTCTGGCAGAACGGGGCCAACATCTACACCGCCGATCTCAAGCGCGCCGCCGTCACCGAGCCCGCCGCGCTGGAGGTCGCCGAGTTCTGGGCCGCGCTCGAGGGCCAGCACAAGATCGCCCCGCCCGCCAACGCCAACTGCCGCGACGCCTTCATCGCGGGCAAGCTCGGCATGTGGATCGCCGGCTCCTGGAACTTCGCCGGCCTGCGCGAGGCCAAGGTGGAGTTCGTGGCAGTGCCGCTCCCGCGCCTGTTCAAGCAGCCGGTGGTGTGGGCCATGCCGCACCAGTACGCCTTCCCCAAGGTGAAGACGGTCGACCGGTCCAGGCGCGACGCGGCCTGGGCCCACGTGCGCTGGATGACCGATCACGTGGCGGAGTGGACCCTCAAGGCCGGCCAGGTCTCGGCCAGCCGCAAGGCGCACGGCGATCCGCGGATCACCGGCGATCCGGTGCTGAAGGCGCTGCTCTCGCAGGCCCCGAACTGGCAGGTCGGCCAGCCCACGCCCAAGTGGGTCGCGGCCGAGAACCTGACTCGGCCGGTGATCGAGTCGGTCTACACCGGCCAGAAGCCGGCGAAGGCCGCGATGGAGGATCTGGCGCGCCAGATCAACGCGCTGCCCGACTAGGAGCGCGTCTGCGTCACCTTCGTCCGTCGCGCGAGACGCGCACGGCGTACGGCTTCCTCGCGCCGGGCCTCGTGCTGTTCGCCGTCTATCGTCTCTATCCCCTGCTCGAAGGCCTGCGCCTGTCGTTCACCAACGCGCGGCTGGGCCGTCCCACCCAGCAGTGGGTGGGCCTCGCCAACTACACGCGGCTCGCCGAGGACACCCGCTTCGGGGTGAGCCTGTGGAATACCGCGTTCTACACGGTGGCCAGCACCCTGCCGATCCTCGCCGTGCCGCTGGTGCTCGCGCTGGCGCTCAACCGCGGGCGGCTGCGCGGCCTGCTGCGCAGCGTGTTCTTCTTTCCCTTCACGCTCTCGGTGGTCACGGTGGGGCTGGCGTGGCTCTGGCTGCTCGACCCGGTGGTGGGTCCCTTCAACTACTATCTCCGCTCGATCGGGGTGCCAGCGCGCTCGTGGCTGGCCGATCCGCACACCGCGATGTGGGCCATCATCGGCACCACCGTGTGGTGGGTGACCGGCTACTACCTGGTCATCTACCTGGCCGGCCTCCAGGACATTCCCCGGGATCTCTACGAGGCGGCCGCGCTCGACGGCGCCTCGTCGCGGCACGCGTTCTGGGCCATCACCCTGCCTCTCCTGCGTCCGGTGCTGCTCTTCGTGGGGGTCACCCACGTCATCGGCTCGTTCCAGCTCTTCGGGCAGGTGTTCGTGCTCACCGGCGGCGGACCCGGCGACTCGACGCGCACCGTGGTGCAGCACCTCTACGAGACCGCCTTCCAGAACTTCTTCCAGTTCGGGGCCGCCTCCGCGATGGCCTGGGTGCTCTTCGCAGTCATCCTGGCCTTCTCGGTGCTCCAGTTCCGGCTGCTGCGCGGCCACACCGAGTACTGACCGTGGCCGCCACGCCCCGGATCGACCGGCAGAGCTGGGCGCTCACCGTCGCGCTCCTCGCGCTGGCCGTGCTGTGGCTCGCCCCGATCGCCTGGGTGGTGGCGACATCGCTCAAACCGGCCGAGAACATCATTCGCCTGCCGCCCGAATGGATCCCCTGGCCGGTCACGGGCGCGCACTACCACGAGGTGCTGCTGGGCTCCTCCCGCACCGCGCGCATCGGCCGGGCCTTCGTCAACAGCCTCGTCGTGTCCATCGGCAGCGTGGTCGTCGTGCTGGGCACCAGCGCGCTGGCCGCCTATCCGCTGGCCCGCATGCGGTTCCCGGGGCGCGACCTGATCTTCGCGCTGCTCGTCGGCAGCCTGATGATCCCCAACGCGGTGCTGCTGGTGCCGCAGTACGTGCTCACCCAGCAGCTGGGCTGGCTCAGCACCTACCAGGGCCTGATCGTGCCGGAGGCCGCGATGCTCTTCGCCTTCGGCGTCTTCCTCCTGCGCCAGTTCTTCCTCGGGATGCCGCGCGAGCTGGAGGACGCCGCCCGCATCGACGGCGCCGGCCCCTGGCAGGTCTTCTGGCGCATCATCGTGCCGCTCTCGCAGCCGGTGCTCGCCGCGCTGGCCATCTTCGCGTTCCGCTCCGCCTGGAACGACTTCCTCTGGCCGCTGATCGCGGTGAACAGGCCCGAGATGTTCCCGCTGCCGGTGGCCCTGGCGCTCCTGCGCAGCGCCTACAGCTCGGAGTCCTACGGCCCGATCATGGCGGGCGCGGCGCTGAGCGCGGTCCCGCTGCTGGTGGTGTTCGTGGTGGCCAACCGGCGCATCGTCGAGGGGGTGCGACTGAGCGGCCTCAAAGGCTAGGCAGGCTGTGAGGCCCCGCACTAGCGGGCGTCTTCGTCGAGGATCTGCTTGATCCGGTCGCGGGGAACTGCGATGTGGACGTTGGCGCGCTCCGTCTCCAGCAGCATGAAGGTGCTGGAGTCGCGGTCGCCCCAGCCGCGGTTCAGCGCTTCGGTGATCTCCTCCAGCGCGAGATTGGCCAGGCGCATCGGGACGCCGTGCTCGCGCCCGAGCGCGGTGGCCAGCGACACGTCCTTGTGACCGAGGCGCAGCGCGAAGGACGGCGGCTCGTACTCGCCGGGGAGGAACTTCTCGCGCCGCGACGGCTTGTCGACGGAGCCGCCACTTCTTGACTCGCCGACCCGCGCGGCCTAGGCTTCCCGAAGGGAGGCGCCCAATGGCCCTGACATTCCGCCCGCTCCACCCGCTCTTCGCCGCCGAGGTGAGCCCGGTCGATCTCAAGCAGGTCCGCGACGCGTCGACCCTCGCGGAGATCCGGGCCGGCATGGACGAGCACGCGGTCCTGGTCTTCCGCGACCAGGTCTGGAGCGACGCCGAGCACCTCGACTTCGCCCGGCGTCTGGACGGGGCGCTCCACACCAAGCTGGGCAGCAGCGTGCTGCACAAGAATCGCTTCGGCAACGAGGCGCTCGGCGACATCTCGAACGTCGACGAGAACGGCGAGATCATGAAGTCGGACAACCGCAAGCGGATGTACAGCCTGGGCAATCGACTCTGGCATACCGACGCCTCGTTCCAGGATCCGCCGGGTCGCTACTCGATGCTCTCGGCGAAGGTCGTGCCCCCGATCGCGGCGGACACCGAGTACGCCGACATGCGCGCGGCCTACGACGCCCTCCCCGAGGAGGAGGCGGCTCGGCTGGAAGGGCTGCGGGTCCATCACTCCATCGCCCACTCGCGCCAGACGCTCGGCTTCGAGTTCTCCGACAGCGAGCAGGACGCGCTCCGGGGCGCGATCCACCCCCTGGTGCGCACGATCCCCCGCTCCAAGCGCCGCTCGCTCTACCTGGCCTCGCACGCCTCCCGCATCGTCGACTGGCCGGTCCCGGAGGGTCGCCTGCTGCTGCGTGACCTGATCGAGCACGCCACCCAGCCGCGCTTCGTCTACCGCCATCACTGGCGGGTGGGCGACCTGGTGATCTGGGACAACCGCGCCACCATGCATCGCGCGACGCCCTTCGACGACGCGCGGTACCGTCGCGAGCTGCGCCGGGTCACCACGCTCGACATCGAGTCGCCGGAGCCGGTGGCCCGCGGGGGCTGATCGCCCGCGCCCGTCCGCCGTCGTCCGGCCACCGCGTCCGATCCCGGTAGACCGAGAACAGGAGAGCGACATGTCCACCACCGCCGACCGGCCCTCCGTGGTCAAGCAGGACCTGGCCAACGTCATCCACCCGATCGTCCCTCACAAGCAGCTGGAGGAGCACCAGCTGGTCATCGTCTCCGGCCAGGACTCCACGGTGGTGGACGCCGACGGCCGGGAGTACCTGGACGGCATGGCCGGGCTCTGGTGCGTGAACATCGGCTACGGGCGCACCGAGCTGGCCGACGTGGCCGCGGCGCAGATGCGCAAGCTCTCGTACTATCCGCACACCGCGATGAACCTGCCCGCGGCCGCGCTGGCCGAGAAGGTCAACGGCCTGCTCGGCGGCGACAACCACGTGTACTTCGTCAGCTCGGGCTCGGAGGCCAACGAGGCCGCGTTCAAGTTCGCGCGCCAGTACGCGCGCCACGAGTTCCCGCAGCAGAATCGCTACAAGACGATCAGCCGCTACTACGGCTACCACGGCACCACGCTGGCCACCCTGGCCGCCGGCGGCATGGGCGACCGCAAGATGAAGTTCGAGCCGCTCTCCGGCAACGACTTCGTCCACGTGGCCCCGCCCTACTGCTACCGCTGTCCCTTCGGCCTCGAGCCCACGAGCTGCGAGCTGGCCTGCGTGAAGAACATGGAGACGACGATCCTGGGCGAGGGACCCCAGACGGTGGCGGAGATGATCATCGAGCCGGTGATGAGCGCGGTCGGAGTGGCGGTCCCGCCCGACGATTATCTGCCCGCGGTGGCCAATCTCTGCAAGCAGTACGGCATCCTCCTGCACGTGGACGAGGTCATCAACGGCTTCGGCCGCACCGGGCGGCTCTTTGCCCACGAGCACTCGGGGGTGAAGCCCGACATCGTCACGGTGGCCAAGGGCATCTCGAGCGCCTACCTCCCGATGGCCGCCACCGTGGTGCGCAACTCCGTCTTCAAGTCGTTCATCGGCGACGCGTCGGAGAACCGCCAGGTCAACCAGGTCAACACCTATGGCGGTCATCCGGCGGCCGCGGCGGTCGCCCTGCGCAACATCGAGATCCTGCTCGACGAGAAGCTGGTCCAGCGCTCCGCCGAGAACGGCGCCTACCTGCTCGACGGGCTCCGGACCCTGACGCGCCACCCGTGGGTCGGGGACGTGCGGGGGAAGGGCCTCTACGCTGGCGTCGAGCTCGTCACCGACCGCAAGTCCAAAGCCATCATGCCCGCGCCGCAGATCAAGAAGCTCGTGGATCGCTGTCAGGAGCGCGGGGTGATCGTGGGCCGCTCGGGCGGCGGTGCTCACCTCGGCAACACGCTCGTCCTCGCCCCCCCGCTCGTCCTGACCCGCCCCGAGATCGACCGCATCGTCTCGGTGCTCGACCAGGTGATCCCGGAGGTTTGCCCGGAGGCGGCGGCCGCATGACCGCGGCGCTCGCGCATCACGTCCTGCGAGGCACCCACCGCACCTTCGCGTCGCTGATCGCGGATCTGGACCCGGGCTCCCCGACGATCGCGGTGGGCCCGCCGTGCCAGCACGAGTACGCGACCTACTCGCTCGGGGACCGGCCATAGCCTCCGCCCTCTGGCGACTGCCCGCGGCCGAGCTGGCCGCCCTGATTCGCGCCGGCAAGGTCTCCTGCCGCGAGGCGGCGGCCGACGCCCTGGCCCGGCTCGACGCGGTCAATCCGCATCTCAACGCGGTGGTGCGCCCACGGCACGAGGAGGCGCTGGCCGAGGCCACCGCGGCCGATGAGGTGCTGGCGCGCGGAGGCCCGGTGGGTCCGCTGCACGGCGTGCCGATCACCGTCAAGGTCAACGTGGACATGGCCGGCTGCCCCACCGACAACGGCGTGGTTGCCTTCAAGGAGCTGCTGGCCACGCGCGACAACCCGGTGGTGGCAAACCTCCGCCGCGCCGGCGGCATCGTCATCGGCCGCACCAACGCGCCCGCGTTCTCGATGCGCTGGTTCACCGACAACACCCTGCACGGCGCGACCCGCAATCCGTGGGACGCCGCGCGCACGCCGGGCGGCTCGAGCGGCGGCGCCGCCGCGGCCACCGCCGCCGGCATCGGCGCGATCGGCCACGGCAACGACATCGCGGGCTCGGTGCGCTACCCCGCGTACTGCTGCGGGCTGGTCGGCCTGCGCGTCAGCTACGGGCGCGTGCCGTCCTACAACTTCTCGGCCCCGGCGGCCCGGCCGATCTCCGCGCAGCTCATGGCCGTGCAGGGCCCGCTGACCCGCCGGGTGCGCGACGCGCGCCTGGCGCTCGCCGCGATGGCCGGCACCGATCCGTACGACCCGCGCTGCGTGGACATGCCGCTCGAGGGCCCGCCGGTGCGGCGGCCGATCCGCGTGGCGCTGGTCACCAACCCGGCGGGCCGCGGCGGTGTGGCGCCCGCGGTGGCCGACTCGGTCCGCCAGGCCGGGCGCTCGCTGGCCGAGGCGGGCTATGCGGTGGAAGAAGTGGAGCCGCCCGAGCTGGGCGCGGTCGCCGATCTCTGGGCCACGATCGCGATGGACGATACGATCGCCGCGCTGGAGCCCGCGGTGCAGCAGTTCGGCGACGACGGCATCAAGCGCGCGCTCGGTTTCTGGCGCGCGCTCCATCCCGCGCGGGACGCGCGCCACGTGCTGGACGGCCTCGCCCGCCGCGACCACTTCCTGCGCCTCTGGGAGGTGTTCCTGGCCGAGCATCCGCTCGTGGTCACGCCGGTCTCCAACGAGCCGGCGTTTCCGGTGGATCTGGACCTCGTCGACGCGGACACCACGCGGCGGCTCATGGCCGCCCAGATCATGCAGCTCGCGGTGCCGGTCCTGGGCCTGCCCTCGGTCTCGGTGCCCACCGGTGTCGCCGACGGCCTGCCGATGGGCGTGCAGATCACCGCGGGCCGCTTCCGCGAGGACCTCTGCCTCGACGCCGCCACCGCCATCGAAGCCCGCACCCCCAGACTGACCCCGATCGACCCCCGCTAGAACCGGGGTCAGGTCTTACATTCCTACATTTTCACCCGGACGGCGTGACGGCAGCCCGATGAAAATGTCGTAATGCAAGACCTGACCCCGCCGGACGCCGAACTCCTCGATCTCGCTAGTAGACGATCACGCTGCGCTTCACCTCGCCCTGGAGCATCAGGTCGAAGCCCTGGTTGAGCTGGCCGAGCGGCAGGCGCCGGCTGATCAGCTCGTCGAGCTTGTACTTGCCCGCCATGTAGAGGTCGATCAGCATCGGCACGTCCGTGCGCTGGTGTCCACCGCCGAACGAGGTGCCGGTCAGCACGCGCTGCTGCAGGAAGAGCGTCGGGTCCAGCGAGATCCGCGTGCCCGCCGGTGACACGCCGACGACCACGCAGGTGCCGCCCCGATGCGTGGCGAGCACCGCCTGCTCGATGGTCTGCTGGGTGCCGACGACCTCGAACGAGAAGTCCACCCCGCCGCTCCCGCTGATCCGCTGCACCGCCGCGACCGGGTCCTCCTTCGAGGCGTCGACGGTGTGCGTGGCCCCGAACTCCTCGGCCCACGCGAGCTTCTGGCGCATCACGTCGACCGCGATGATCTTGCCGGCCCCCAGCATGCGCGCGGCCTGGATCGTGTTGAGCCCGACGCCGCCGGTGCCCCAGACCGCCACGCTCGCCCCCGGCGGCACCTTGGCCCGGTTGAACACCGGCCCGGCGCCGGCCAGCACGCCGCAGCTCACGAGGCAGACCACGTCGAGCGGGGCGTCGGCGCGGATCGGGATCACGCTCAGCTCGGGCAGCACCGCGTGGGTCGCGTACCCCGCCACCTGCAGGAAGTGGTGCAGCGGCTGGCCGTTGCGCCGGAAGCGCGTGGTGCCGTCGTGCATGAACCAGCGCGGCTTGTCGCGGAGCGCGCACATCGTCGGCTGGCCGCCGATGCAGTAGGCGCAACGCCCGCACGACGGGATGTAGCTGGAGCAGACGTGATCGCCCACCTTCACGGTCTCGACGTCGGGTCCGACCTTCTCCACCACCCCGGCCGCCTCGTGGCCCAGCACCACCGGGAGCGGATGCGGGTAGTCCCCGGTGATCACGTGCAGGTCGCTGTGGCACACCCCGTTGGCGGCCCACCGCACGAGCACCTCGTGCGAGTCCGGCTCGAGCACCTCCACGTCCTCGACCACCACCGGTTTCTTGACTTCGTAGAGCACCGCCGCCGTCGCGCGCATGATTTCCTCCTGTTCTTTCACCGCCCCTCACCCTGCCCTCTCCCCTCGCGGGAGAGGGTCACCTGGCGCCGGGGGGTGAGGGGAGTTTCCCGAACTCCCGCGTCGGGCACAAGAGGGCCGGTCGGCTGGCGTCGCCCTGCCCGATGCCGTATGATCCTCGCGCCATGAACTTCGACTTCTCCGCCGATCAGAAGTCGCTGCGCGAGCAGGCTCGCAAGTTCCTCGGAGAGCACGCCTCGTCGGCCCGCGTGCGCCGCATCCTGGAGGGGGCCGCGCCCTACGACGCCGAGCTGTGGCGCGGCATGGGCGAGATGGGCTGGCTCGGGACCGCGATCCCCGAATCCTACGGGGGCGCCGGCTTCGGCTATCTCGAGCTGTGCGTGCTCGCGGAGGAGCTGGGCCGGAGCCTCGCGCCCACTCCGTTCTCCTCGACGATCTACCTGGCCGGCGAGGCGCTGCTGCTCGCCGGCACCGACGCCCAGAAGAAGCGCTGGCTGCCGCGCATCACCCAGGGCGCGGCGATCGGCTGCTTCGCGATGGCCGAGGGGCCCCACGTGGCGACGCCGGCCAACCTGACCGCGCGGGTCGAGAGCGGCCACCTGACCGGCACCAAGATGCCGGTACTGGACGGCGACGTCGCCGACGTCGCCGTGGTGCTGGCCGCCGACGGCGGCGCCGGACGCGCCGGGCTGTTCCTGGTGGACCTGGGCGGCCCCGGGGTGACGCGCACACCGGTCGCCACCGTGGATCCCACCCGCTCACACGCGCGGATCGTCTTCCAGCGCGCGCCCGCCGAGCCGCTGGGCGCGGCGGGCCAGGGCTGGGCGCTCACCGAGCGCCTGCTGAACCGCGCGGCGGTGCTGGTGGCCTTCGAGCAGCTCGGCGGCGCGCAGGCCTCGCTCGAGATGGCGCGCGAGTACGCGCTGGGCCGCTTCGCGTTCGGACGGCAGATCGGGTCGTTCCAGGCCATCAAGCACAAGCTCGCCGATATGTACGTGGCGGTGGAGCTGGCGCGCTCCAACGCCTACTACGGGGCCTGGGCGCTGTCGACGGACGCGCCCGAGCTGCCGGTGGCCGCGGCCGCCGCGCGCGTGGCCGCGTGCGAGGCCTATTACCAGGCCGCCAAGGAGAACATCCAGATCCACGGCGGCATGGGCTTCACGTGGGAGTTCGACTGCCATCTCCACTACCGGCGCGCCAAGCTGACCGGGCTCATGCTCGGCAGCGCGCGCCGGTGGAAGGATCTGCTGGTGGCCCGCCTCGAGGCGGGCGCCGCCTAGGAGCGCATCGTGGACTTCAACGACACGCGGGAAGAGGCGGAGTTCCGGCAGGAGGCGCGGCAGTGGCTCGGCAGGCACGCCGAGCCCAAGAGCGGCGCATTCGAGACGTGGCAGAGCCGGTATCCCGGGCGTGAGGGCTACGACGGCCTCGAGCGCGCCAGGGCCTTCCAGGCGAGGAAGGCGGAGGCCGGCTTCGCCGCGCTCCACTGGCCGGCCGAGTGGGGCGGCCGTGCGCTGCCCCCGATCTACCAGGTGATCTATGCGCAGGAGGAGACGAAGTTCCTCGTCCCCCGCGGCTACTTCGAGATCGGCCTCGGCATGTGCATGCCCACCCTCTTCGCCTACGGGACGGAAAGCCAGAAGCGGCGGTATGCGCCCTCGGCCCTGCGCGGCGACGAGGTCTGGTGTCAGCTCTTCTCGGAGCCGGGCGCCGGCTCGGACCTGGCCGGCCTGCGCACCCGCGCGCAGCGCGACGGCGACGACTGGGTGATCAACGGCCAGAAGATCTGGACGTCGGGTGCGCACTGGGCGGACTGGGCGATCCTGGTCGCGCGCAGCGACCCCAAGGCGGCCAAGCACAAGGGCCTCACCTTCTTCTTCCTGTCCATGAAGTCGCCGGGCATCGAGACCCGGCGCATCAAGCAGATCTCCGGCGCGTCCCACTTCAACGAGGTGTACTTCACCGACGTGCGCATCCCGGACGGCCAGCGGCTGGGCGCGGTGGGCGCGGGCTGGGGCGTGGCGATCACCACGCTGATGAACGAGCGGCTCACCTCGGGCGACCTGCGCGGCCCGGACTTCGAGGAGATCTTCGGCCTTGCCCGCTCCACCGTGCTCGAGGACGGCCCGGCCATCACCAACGCGGCGGTGCGTGAGCGGCTGGCCGACCTCTACGTGAAGACGCAGGGCGTGCGGCTCACCCGCTTCCGCACGATGACCGCGCTCTCGCGCGGCGAGACGCCGGGCCCGGAGAATTCCATCGGCAAGCTCGTCAACGCGCCCAAGGCTCAGGAGATCGCCTCGTTCGCGATGGATCTGCTCGACATGGGCGGCGTGGTGATGGACAAGGACGTGGCCCCCCTGCGCGCCGCCTTCCAGGAGTCGCTCCTGACCTCGCCGGGCGGGCGCATCGCGGCCGGCACCGACGAGATCCTGCGCAACATCATCGCGGAGCGCGTGCTGGGCCTGCCCCAGGACGTGCGCGTGGACCGCGACCTGCCCTTCGACGAGCTTCCGACGGGCACCCGGTAGCCCGGAGGCGAACCCGCGCTCCAGGCGACCTAGCCGGCGGGCGGGACCGCGATCACGTCCTCGTAACGGTGGCGCCGGGTGATCAGGCCCGAGTGCTGGAAGACGTCGAGCGCGGCCTCGAACGCGGGCCGGGTGATCTCCACGTGCGGGGTCCAGCAGCCCAGCTTCTGGTAGTAGCCGATGGTGGCGGCCAGCACCGACCGGTCGATGTCGGGGAAGAACGAGGCCTCGGCCTCCGCCACCTTCGCGGCCGGCGTGGCCAGCAGCCACTGGCGCGCCTTGCGATAGGCGCGCATGAAGGCGCGCGCCATGTCCGTCTGGAGCCACGTGCGCGTCGCAGCCAGGCTCGAGAAGGCCAGCGGACCGATCGCCTGGCCCACCGAGGCCACCACGTGACCGACGCGGTCGTGCTCGAGCTGCTGCGGGGCGGGGCCCTGCTGGTGGATGTAGTCGCCCTCGCCCTGCCGGAAGGCCGTGTCCATGCGATCGCTCGGCACGTTCACTGCCCGGATCGCTCCCCAGTCCAGGCCGCGCTTGTGGCAGGCGTACTTGAACATGGCGAGCGGCTGGCCGCCGTGGTCCACCAGCACCCGCGTGCCGCGCAGCTTGTCCCACGTGAAAGAGGGATCGGCCGCGCGGCCGGTCAGAAAGAACCCGTCCATCTCGTTGATCTGGGCGAAGTGCACCGCGGGCGGCGTCTGGCCCTTCTCGAGCGGACCGAAGCCCTGCGAGGGCGCCGACTGGCAGACGTGGACCGTCCCCGCCACCACCCCTTCGATCGCGGACTTGCCGGCCGGGGCGATCGAGTGCTTCGGCGTCAGCCCCTCCTCCTTGAGGAACCCGCCGGCCATCGTGGCGATCAGCGGGGAATAGAAGGCGGAGAAGCGGGTGAACTCGATATTGATCTCATCGCTCATGACTTGCCTCGCAAGGGTATACTCACTGGTGCCATGGCTACCGACAAGCGCGCCGACCCGGACCTCAAGCAGCGTCTGACGCCGGAACAGTACAACGTCACACAGTGCAGCGCCACCGAGCCGCCGTTCCGGAACGAGTTCTGGGACCACCACGAGTCCGGCATCTACGTGGACGTGGTGTCGGGCGAGCCGCTCTTCTCTTCGACCGACAAGTTCGACTCGGGCACCGGTTGGCCCAGCTTCGTCCGGCCGATCGAGGACAAGCACGTCACCGAGCACGCCGACGATTCCTATGGCATGCGCCGGGTCGAGGTACGCTCGAGCGAGGGCGATTCGCACCTGGGCCATCTCTTCCCCGACGGCCCCGCCCCGACCGGCATGCGGTATTGCATCAACTCGGCCGCGCTGCGGTTCATCCCCCTCGCCCGCCTCGAGGAGGAAGGCTACGGCCAGTACCGCGCGCTCTTCGAGAAGGTGACGCCGCGCCCGTAGGCTTCTCCGCGATGGCGATCCGGCCGCTCGCCGCCGCCTACGCGGGCGCCATCGATGATCGTCCCACCACGCGCAAGGCCGACGTGCAGGGCGCCAGCAACTACGTCAAGGCGGCGCTCGACGCGGTTGCCGCGGGCCAGCCAGTGAAGACGCCGGTCACGCGCGCCTACGGCTGCACCGTGAAGTACTCCTAGCCCGTGCTCTCGCGCCGGCGCCTGCTCCACGGCCTGGCCGCGAGCGCGGCGGCCGCAGCCGTCCCGCGCCACGGTCATGCCCAGTCGCCGCCCGCCCTCTCCGAGGTCCCCGAGGCGGCGCGGGCGGCCATGGCGGCGGCCGCGCTCGCCTTCCTGGGCGCCCTCTCCGCCGACGCGCGCAAGCGCGCGGTGTTCGCGGTCTCCGACAAGGAGCGCCTCAACTGGCACTACGTGCCGCGCCGGCGCGAGGGCGTCGCCTTCAAGGACATGCCGGCGCCGGCGCGCAGCGCCGCCCACGAGCTGATGAAGGTGAGCCTGAGCGCGGCGGGCTACGGCAAGGCGGTCAGCATCATCCGGCTGGAGGAGGTGCTGCGCCGGCTCGAGACCATCGGCCTCCTGCGCGATCAGGAGAACTACGCGTTCACCGTCTTCGGCAACCCGGGACCGTCGGCGCCGTGGGGCTGGCGTGTCGAGGGCCATCACCTCTCGCTCAACTTCCTGCTCGCGCCGGGCAAGCCGGTGGCGATGACGCCCGCGTTCCTCGGGGCCAATCCGGCCCAGGTGCCGTCGGGCCCGCAGAAGGGCGCCCGCGCGCTCGCCGCCGAGGAGGATCTGGCTCGCGCCCTCGTGGGCAGCCTCGGCGAGGCGCAGCGCTCCCGCGCCATCATCGCGACCCAGTCGCTCGGCGACATCGTGAGCGGGCCGGGCCGCGGCGAGAGCCTGACCCGGCCGGCGGGCCTGCCGCTTGCCGACATGAGCGCGGAGCAGCGCGCGCAGGCCCTGCGGCTCGTCGAGGAGTACGCGCGCAACATGCGCGCCGAGCTGGCCGAGCAGGAGCTGTCCCGCATGCGGCAGGCGGACCCGACGCAGATCCACTTCGCGTGGGCCGGCGGCACCGAGCCCGGCAAGGCGCACTACTATCGGCTGCACGGGCCGACGCTGCTCATCGAGCTGGACAACACCCAGAACGACGCCAACCACATCCACTCGGTCTGGCACGATCCGCAGGGCGACTTCGGCCTCGACGCGCTCAAGGCCCACTACGACCGTGGACATCACGACGGCGGCCATCGCCACGCCTGAGCCCCGGCCGCGCGACTGAGCCGGCCAGCCCGCGCGCGGTCGTCCTTACCGCGAAGAAACTACCCGCGCGCTGAGCTACTGGGCGAACTCGCTCGGTTTACCGGGCGGTCCGCGGTGGCACATGGCTTGCTCGACCGAGAGGCGATGAACAGGCTGGCCACGGTCGTCGCGGTGATCGTGGGCGTCACGGCGCTGTACCTCGCGCGCGCCGTACTGGTGCCGATCGCGCTGGCCGCGCTGCTCACCTTCATGGTCTACCCGATCGTCACCGGCTTGACCCGTCTCGGGCTGGGCCGCGCGATCTCGGTGGGCGTCGTGGTGACGATGCTCTTCCTGGCCCTGGGCGGCGTCTTCTGGATCCTCACGGTGGAGTTCACGGCCCTCTCGACGCAGATCCCGGTCTATCGCGACAATCTCATCGCCAAGATCGGCGAGGTCAGGCGGCTCGGCAGCGGCGGCGTGCTCGAGAAGATGCAGACCGCGATGACCGACGTGACCCGGGAGCTGGAGAAGGAGACGGAGACGCGGCGCGTGCCGGGGGCGGCGGCGCCGGTCGTCGTCCGCTCCGAGCCCACCGGCCGGTGGCAGCTGCCGGGCTATGTCGAGTACCTGGGCTCCGCCGGCGCGGTCATCGTGCTCGTGATCTTCATGCTGATCGAGCGCGAGGACCTCAGGAACCGGGTCATCCGGCTCGGCGGATACAACCGGCTGATCACGACCACTCGTGTGCTGGACGAGGCCGCGCATCGCATCAGCCGGTACCTGCTGATGCAGACCATCATCAACACCAGCTTCGGCATCGGCATCACCGGCGGCCTCATGCTGCTGGGCGTGCCCTACGCGCTGCTCTGGGGCTTCCTGGCCGCGGTGCTGCGCTTCATCCCCTACGTCGGCGTGTGGCTGGCCGCGCTGGTCCCGATCGTGTTCACGCTG
>DATFYA010000173.1 GCA_035315345.1 Candidatus Methylomirabilota bacterium | reverse complement strand
CCGGTCGCGTCGGACTTGCCCCGGCCCGGTCTGCTGGGCTGGGCCCCCGGGCGTCGGCCCGCCCGGTGGATGCCCGATGCCCGATGCCCTGCTGCTTGTCCGGCCCAAGCCACCCGAGGGGGACTCTGCTGCTCAATTCCGACACGCCGTCGTGTAGATCCACTGGATCCGCGGCTCTGACCTGAATGCTCTTGGCCTGCGGTCGTTGCTCCCCGTTCTCGGCCGCAGAATGAGGTGCGTGGTGTCGATGCGGCCGCGGCCAGCGCCGCGGGTTCCCGACCCGACGGTGGTGGTGGCCCGGGCGGCGTTCCCGAAGGGCAGCCCGGCGATGAGCGCGCGCGACGAGCTCGCCGACGTCTTTGATGATGAGCAGTTCGCGGCCGCGTTCGGCATGCGGGGCGCTCCGGCGGAGTCGCCGGGGGCGTTGGCGCTGGTCACGGTGTTGCAGTACGTGGAGAACCTGACTGATCGCCAGGCCGGGTTGATGGTGGCGCGCGCGATCGACTGGAAATACGCCCTCGGGTTGGAGTTGACCGATCCCGGCTTCGACCCGAGCGTGTTGAGCAAGTTCCGCGCCCGGCTGGTCGAACACGGTCTGGAACGGGTCGTGTTCGACAAGATGCTGGAGGTGCTGGCGGCCAAGGGCCTGGTCGGGGCCGGCGGCAAGCAGCGCACCGATTCCACCCACGTGGCCTCGGCGGTGCGCGATCTCAACCGGCTCGAGCTGGCCGGGGAGTCGGTGCGGGCCTGTCTGGAAGCCCTCGCGGCCGCGGCCCCGGACTGGCTGGCCAGCGTGATCGACGTCAGCGAGTGGAGCACCCGCTACGGGGCCCGGGTCGATTCCTGGCGGCTGCCCAGCTCGGCGACCAAGCGTGAGCGGCTCGCCGGGCTCTACGGCAGTGACGCGCTGGTGCTGCTGCGCGCGATCCATGCCGCGCCGGCCCCGGACTGGCTGCGCGAGCTGCCCGCGGTGCAGGTCTTAGCCACCGTGCTGATCCAGAACTACTACATCCACAGCAACGCCCGGGGGCGGGAGGTGATCATCAGGCGGGAGCCCGACAAGCACGGGCTCCCGCCTGCCCATCGCCGGGTCAGCTCGCCTTATGACACCGATGCCCGCTGGGCCGCCAAGGGCGAGGACCTGTTCTGGTGCGGCTACAAGCTCCACCTCACCGAGACCTGCGACACCGCCAACGACACCGGGGAGGACACCGGAGAGGACGAGGGCAAGCCCCAGCCCGCTGTGCACCCTGAACCGGGTCAGCCCGACCCGCGGCGACCGAACCTGATCACCAATGTGGCGACCACCGAGGCGACCGTGCCGGACGTGAAGATGACCACCCCGATCCACCGCGAGCTGGCCCGACGCAACCTGTTGCCTGCCGAGCACTACCTGGACTCCGGCTACCCCTCCGCCGAGGTGCTTGACCAGGCGCATCGCCAGTTCGGGCTGACCCTGGTGACCCCGGCCCTGCTGGACACCTCCCGCCAGGCCCGAGCCGGTGCCGGGTTCGACAAGACCGCGTTCACTGTTGACTGGCAGACCCGCCAGGTCAGCTGCCCGCAAGGCCAGACCAGCGCCACGTGGAGCCCAGCCCGCCAACGCGACACCGAGGTGATCGTGGTCAAGTTCGACACCGCGACCTGCCGGGCCTGCCCAGTACGCGACCAGTGCACCACCGCCGCCCGAGGCGGGCGCCAGCTCACCCTGCGGCCCCAAGAACTACACCAGGCCCTGGCCCGCGCCCGTGCACAGCAGACCACCCAGACCTGGAAGAGCAAATACGCCATCCGCGCGGGCGCCGAGAGCACCATCCACCAGGCGGTCACCACCGGCGGGATGCGCCGAGCCCGCTACCGCGGCCTGCCCAAGGTGGCCCTGCAGCACGCGTTCGCCGCGACCGCGATCAACCTCGTCCGCCTGCACGAGTGGTGGACCAGCTCACCTCTGCAGTCCGTCCGCAAGGCCAGCCACCTCACCCGCCTCGGTCACGCTCTCGCCGCCTGATCACGAACCGAATTGGGCAGCAGAGTCGGTGATGGGCACGGGCGTGACTCCGGCGCGCCGGCTCCACCGTTCGGTGAGGCGGGCGAGGCGGCGGGACCAGCCCACCCGGAACGCGGGCTTGACGAACCAGTGGACCTTGTTGTGGACGGGGGAGCAGGTCAGCTGGTGGACGCGGGCAGCGCCGTCGGTCCCGTTTCCGGTGATGCCGAGGAGGTCGACGCGGGCGGCGTAGCTGTGGTGGACGTCCCCGGAGAGCACGCTGACCGTCGCGGGCGACCGCTCACCGGGATCGCCGGTCGCGACCTGTGCGATCAGCCGGGTGAGTCGGTCGAAGGAGTCGTGGAAGGCCTGCCAGTGCTCGAGGTCGGCGCCCTGGCGGATCTTCTCGGCGAGCCAGCCGCGCCAGCCGGGCCGGTTCGCCGCGATCTGGTTGACCGCCTGCAGGTCGCCGAGCGCGTGGGGGAGCAGCCAGGGCAGCGACGTGCCCAGGACGAGGTGGTCGACGGCGCCGTCGCGCATCTGCTCCTCGACCCACCAGAACTCGCGGTCGCCGAGCATCAGGTGTCGGCCGTCGTCGAGGATCCGCCCGTTGCGCGAGTCGATCATGATGAACCGGCTGGTGCCGAGGTCCCAGCGGAAGCTGAATCGGATGCCTTTCGCCCCGTCGACCTCGGCGTCGGCCCGGTCGGCGAGCTCGACGAGCGCCGGCCAGGCGTCCCCGTCGATACCGCGGATCCGTTGATAGTCGGGGTCCTCCTCGAGTTGCTCGGGGCTGAGATTGCCGAT
>DATFYA010000172.1 GCA_035315345.1 Candidatus Methylomirabilota bacterium | reverse complement strand
GCTGGCCACCGGCAGCCCGCCCTCGCCCACGTGCGCCTCCGCGGTGGAGGAGCCGAGGCCGATCGCTCCCGCGGCCATCGCCTCGCGCACCAGCGCGCACATGGCCGACACCTCCTCGGCGGTCGCCACCCGGTGCTGGCTCTCGCCGCCCATCACCCACTGGCGGATCGTGGAGTGGCCCAGCAGCGCGGCCACGTTCAGGCTCGGATTGCAGCGCTCGAGATGATCCAGGTACTCGGGGAAGGTCTCGAAGCCCCAGGTGATGCCGGCACGCATCGCGGCCAGCGACATGCCCTCGACCTTCACCAGCGTGCGCATGATCAGGTCGCGGTCGTCGGGCCGGCAGGGCGCGATCGCAAAGCCGCAGTTGCCGATCACGGTGGTGGTGACGCCGTGCCAGATGCTGCTGGTGGCGTACGGATCCCACGTGTACTGGGCATCGTAGTGGGTGTGGACGTCGATGAAGCCGGGCGCCACCACGAGGCCGCCCGCGTCGATCTCGCGCGCGCCGCGCTCGCGCACCTGGCCGACATGGCTCACGCGGCCGCCGTCGATCGCCACGTCCGCGCGCCGCCGCGCCGCCCCGCTGCCGTCCACCACCGTGCCGCCGCGAATCACCAGATCGGCCATGTCGTCCTCTTTCGTGCTGCGGGATCGCTGCCGCCGACAGTTTCACCCGGCCGGGCGCCGGTGTATAGTCCCGCGCGGGAGGCCGCCATGATCAAGCCGATTCGACGGATCGTGACCGGACACAACGCGCGGGGGCGCTCCATGATCGCCAGCGACGGGCCCTCGCCCCACGTGGTCACCCTGCCGGGGCGGACCGACTTCGCGCTGACCGACCTGTGGGTGACCGACGCCGCCCCCGCCTCCAACGCGGGCCGCGCCGACGCGGCCAGGCGGCGGATGACGCTGGAGCCGCCGGGCCTGGGCACCATCTTCAGAGTCGTGGAGTTCCCGCCCGACGCGGCGCCGGGCGGCTTCGATCGCGAGGCCGCCTTTCGCGCGATGGGCGCCGGCCACGCCCTGGACCCGGACGCCTCCCGGCATCCCGGCATGCACAAGACCGACACGGTGGACTACGCCATCGTGCTCTCCGGGGAGATCTGGGCGCTGATGGACGAGGGCGAGACGCTGATGCGGGCCGGCGACACGCTCGTGCAGCGCGGCACCAATCACGCGTGGAGCAACCGCAGCGATCAGCCCTGCCTGGTGGCCTTCATCCTGGTGCGCGCGCGGCCGCTGGGCGGCAAGCCGGGCGCGAAGCCGGTCAAGCGCGCAGCAGCCCGCGGCGGGCGAGGCTCGCCATCAGCGCGCCGGTCCCGAAGGACCACGGCTCGGCCGCGTCGCACGCCACGACCTCGTTGACGAGGCGCCCGATCTCGGGCGCGGCGATCGACACCACGTCGCCCGTCTTGTGGGTGAAGCCGCTGCCCGGGGCGCCCCGGTCGGCGGTGGGCGCGAACATCGTGCCGATGAAGAGCACCAGGCCGTCCGGGTAGCGGTGGTGGCGGCCGATGGCCTGGCCGGCCAGCTCGGTCAGGTCGCGGCTGATCTCGCTCACCTGGGTCTGGTGGGCGATGCGGAAGCCGTCGGCGCCCTGCACCACCGTCTCGAAGCTCACCCGGCGCGCGTGGTCGAGCGTGAAGTGCTCGTCGAGCAGGCGGAAGAACGGGCCCATCGCGCACGAGGCGTTGTTGTCCTTGGCGCGGCCCAGCAGCAGCGCGCTCCGGCCCTCGACGTCGCGCAGGTTCACGTCGTTGCCCAGCGTGACCGCCATGATGGCTCCGTCGCGGTCGATCACCAGCACCAGCTCGGGCTCCGGGTTGCTCCACACCGACGCCGGGTGCACGCCGACGCGGGCGCCCGATCCCACCGCGGCCATCGGCGGGCACTTGCTGAACAGCTCGGCGTCCGGCCCGATGCCGACCTCGAGGTACTGCGACCACATGCCCTTGGCGACCAGCACCTCCTTGACGCGCGCGGCCTCGGGCGAACCCGGCTTCACCCCGCGGAGATCCGGGCCGACGATCGCCTGGATCTCGCGCCGCGCCCCGTCGGCCAGGGCGGGGTTGCCCTTGGCGCGCTCCTCGATCACCCGCTCGAGCAGGCTGGCCACGAACGTCACGCCGCTGGCCTTGACCGCGTGCAGGTCCGCCGGCGCCAGCAGCCACGGCTTCGACGCGTCGCGCGCGCCTTCCACGCTGTTGGCGGCCAGGGCCTCGAGCGTGGTGAGCCGCGGGGCGGCCTTCATCGCCGCGCGCACGTCGCCCGCCTTGGCGGTGTTCAGCAGCTGGCTCGTGGTCGGATAGGCGCGGGTCAGATCCACCACCTCGTCGCCGCGCACCGCGACGACGCAGGGGCCGTCCTCGGCGGGTGACCAGGCGCGCCCGATCAGGAGCGCGCGCTCGGCGTCCCGGGGCAGGCAGTCGCGCGCGGTCAGGGTGGACGCCGGGCTCATGGCAGCGCCGCGTACACCGCGTCCACCAGGCTCGGGACGCGGCGGTCCGGGTGGCGAGGCGTGTCGGTCAGGTACTGATTCGTCACGTAGCCGAAGCCGACGCGCGCGTCCGGGTCGGCGAAGCCGATGGAGCCGCCGCGGCCGGGATGGCCGAAGGTGCGCCGGCCGGGACCGCAGTCGAAGAGGCCGCCGGGCATGCCGAGCATGAAGCCGCTGGCGAAGCGCGTGGGCAGGGTCAGGACCTCGTCGCGGCCCTTGGACTGCTCCGCGATCGCGCGGTCGATGGTGGCCGGGGCGAGCAGACGCACCGAGTCGATCTCGCCGCCGCGGGCGAGCGCAGCGTACACGCGCGCCACCCCGCGCGCGCTGGTGTGGCCGTTGGCCGCCGGGATCTCGGCGGCGCGCCAGGCGCGCGTGTTGACCAGCCCGTCCGGGCGCGGCGGATTCAGGAACGTGCGACCGGAGAGCGAGTCGGGATCGGCGAGGATCGTATCCCAGAGCGTCTTCTCGCCCGCGGCCGGCGGCGGAGGCGCCAGGACCTCGGCGGCGCGACCGTCCGCCGCCGCGGGCACGCCGATGAAGAAGTCGGCGCGCAGCGGGCCGGTCACCTCGTCGCGCAGGAACGCGCCCACCGTCCGGCCGTCCACGCGCCGGATGACCTCACCGACCAGGAAGCCGTACGTGATGGCGTGGTAGCCGTGGCGCTGGCCCGGCGTCCACCAGGGTGGAGTCTCTGCGATCGCCTCGGTCATCACCCGCCAGTCGAACAGGGCCTCGGCGGGCAGGGGCCGGCGGATCGCGGGCAGCCCCGCGCGGTGGCTCAGCAGCCAGCGCACCGGGATGTCCTGCTTGCCGGCGGCGGCGAATTCGGGCCAGTAGCGCGCCACCGGCGCGTCCAGATCGAGCTTGCCCCGCTCGGCCAGCATGTGGGCGCAGAGCGCGACCATGCCCTTGGTGGTCGAGGCCACGTTGACGATCGTGTCCGCGCCGAAGGCGCGGGTCCGCGCGCGATCGGCGTGGCCGCCCCAGCAGTCGACCACGCGGACGCCGTCCTGATACACGCAGACGGCGGCCCCCACGTCGCCGCGCTCGGTGAAGTTGCGGAAGAACTCCTCGCGCACGGCGGTGAAGCGCGGCTCGCAGTGACCGTCGATCGCCAGCATCAGGACTGATCGTACCCGGACGGCTTGCGGAAGCCGCCGATCTCGCGGGCCAGCAGGGCGGCGAAGCGGATCGGAGTCAGGTCCTCCAGGTAGGGCCCGACCGCCTGCAGGCCGATCGGCAGGCCCTCGCGCGAGCGCCCCACCGGGAACGCGGTGGCCGGCTGCCCGGGCACCGTCGAGAGCGCGGGATAGCAGAGCCCGTGCAGGTACGGCACCGACCGGCCGTCGATCGTGAAGGTCAGCGTCTGGTCGCTGTTGTCGGCCGGCCACGCGCGCTCGATGTGCGGATAGGCGAGCACGTTGATGGCGGGAGCCAGCAGCACGTCCCAGTCGCGGAAGAACGCCCGCCACGCCGCGCGGTGCTGCTCGCGCCGGCCGTTCCAGATCAGATAGTCGCCCGCGGAGCCCTCGAGCCCGCGCGCCGCGCCCATCGAGAGATCGTCGCCCGCCGCGCGCAGGTTGGCGATGCGCTGCCGGCGCGTCTCGGCATCCACCCGCGCGCCGGTGACCGCGGAGAGCAGCGTGCGGTAGAAGCCGTGGTACTCGCGATGGTCGCCGAGGCCGTCCGGCTGCACCTCCTTGACCGCCGCGCCCAGCTTGGCGAGACGATCTGCCAGACCCTGCAGGGCCGCGCTGATCTGGCTGTCGACGACGAGCCACGGAATCGGGGGGAGGATCGCCACCCGGAAGTCGGCCAGCCGCTCGCGCCGCGCCGCGGGCAGCGCCACCTTCCACGCCACGTCCTCGCCGATCTCGGGCCCGGCCAGGACGGACAGCGCCAGCTCGAGGTCCTCCGCGCTGCGGGCCAGCGGGCCCTGCACGCCCATCACCACCGCCGAGTTGGGCAGCGGCGGCAGCGGGAACTGCCCGCTCCTCGGCAGCAAGGTCTCGCTCGGCCGGTGGCCGTAGATGCCGCAGAACACCGCCGGCACCCGGATCGACCCGCCGATGTCCGAGCCCACCTCGAGCGCGCTGAGAC
The DNA here is from genome assembly GCA_035315345.1 of Candidatus Methylomirabilota bacterium. Classification (NCBI taxonomy): domain Bacteria; phylum Methylomirabilota (SeqCode); species Candidatus Methylomirabilota bacterium. Next base: position 9,898 of record DATFYA010000172.1, on the reverse strand, counting down.
CGGCGGCGATGGCGGCCGCGCTGCCCCCGCTGCTGCCGCCCGGCGTCCGCCCGAGATCCCACGGATTGTTCGTGCGCCCGAAGACGGGATTCGCCGACTGCCAGTCCGCCAGCATCGGCGGCACGTTGGTCTTGCCGAGCAGCACCGCGCCGGCGGCGCGGGTGCGCGCCGCCGCGGGCGCGTCGTGCTGCGAGACGAAGCCCTTCCACTCCGGCACCCCGCAGGTGGTGCCGAGGCCCTCGACGTTGATCGACTCCTTCAGCGTCATCGGCAGCCCCAGCAGGGGTCTCGTCTCACCGCGGGCCCGCGCCTGGTCGGCGGCGCGCGCCTGCTGACGCGCCCGGTCGAAATCGCGCACCACCACCGCGTTGAGCCGGCCGTCGTACCGCTCGATGCGCCGGATGAAGAGCTCGGTCAGCTCGGCCGCGGTGGTGCCGCCGGTGCGGAGGGCGGCAAGCAGCTCGGTCGCGCTGGAAAACACGTCCACCTCAGCCATGCCTCACTCCTTTTTCACCGGCCTATCGGACCCAGCCGCCGTGAACGGGATGGTGCGAGCAGATGAACTCCACGAAGGCCGGCCGGCCCTTGGCGTTCTCGTCGAAGGCGCGCTTGAGCGCCGGGATGATCTCGGCGGGCTGGCTCACGTCCTCGGCGTGGAACCCGACCGCGCGCGCCATGTTGGCCATGCACGCGCTGCCATGGTCGGAGACCTTCCAGGTGTAGGGATCGTGTCCCTCGCCCCAGAAGCCGGGGCCGTAGCCCGAGTAGCCGCCGTTGTTGATGTGGATGGTGGTGATGCCGATCTTGTAGCGGGCCACCGCCTCGAAGTTGCCCATCATGTAGCAGACGCCCGCGTCGCCGGTGACGTGCACGCACTGGCGGTTCGGGAACGCGAGCTTGGCCGCGACCGCGCCGGCCAGGCTGAAGCCGAGGGTGGACACGTTGCCCCAGCCGAGATAGCCGCGCGGGATCTGCGCCTCGTACACCGTGCTGGTCTGGTCGCGGGTGTTGCCCGAGTCGGCGGTGAGGAACGAGCTCTTCGGGTCGAGCACCTTGGCCAGGTCACCGAACACCCGGTACGGGTTGATCGGCGTCTCGTTCGACTCGAGCCACGGGCGGAACTTGTCCTTGAAGGCCTGGCGTTGCCCCTTGATCTCTTCCAGCACCTCCGGGTTCTTCCTCGCGCCCTTGCTCTGCAGCTCGGTCACCAGGGCCTGCAGGGTGAGCCTGGCGTCGCCGATCACCGCGTGGCGCGTCTCGTAGCTGCGGTTGATGTCGAGCGTGTCGACCGTGCACTGCACGATCGTCTTCTTGTGGGCGTCGGGCACGGTGTGGCTGAAGCGGCCGGGGAAGAGGCTCGACCCGATCGAGAAGAGCAGGTCGCACTTGCGCAGGAAGTGATCCGCCATGGAGCCGCGCACGCCGACCGACAGCGGGTGGTTCTCGGGGAACACACCCTTGGCCTTCAGCGTGGTGAGCACGGGGATCTGGGCCGCCTCCGCGAACTGCAGCAACTCGGCCGCCGCGTCGGCGTAGCAGACGCCTTCGCCCACGTGGAGCAGGGGATCCTTGGCGGCGAGCAGCGCCCGGATCGCCGCCTTCACGTCGTCGGGATCGGGCCCGGTGCGCCAGCCCTTCACCGGCGCGTAGGGATGCTCGTCGGCGTCGTACTCGCCGAGATCGCGCGGGATCAGCAGCAGCACGGGGCCCGGCCGCCCGGAGCGCAGATGCGTGTAGGCGCGACGGGTGTACTCGGGGATGAGATCGGCGCGGTCCACCCGCCCGACCCACTTGGTGACCGGCTTGAAGGCCTCGGCCATGTCGAAGTGGGTGTGACGGCTCGCCCCGACCCCGAGTCCTTCCGCGATCACCAGCAGCGGAGAGGAATCCTCCCAGGCCTGCGCGACGGCGCCGAAGGCCATCTGGATGCCCGCCGCGTTGAGGCCGGCCATCACGGTGCAGACGCCGATCTGCCTGCCGCTGGTCACGCGGGAGAAGCCGTCGGCCACCGCGACCGCGAAGCGCTCCTCGCCCATCATGAGGATCGGCATGCCTTCCTCGCCGAGGGCGTTGTTCACCGGGCTGGTCGGGTAGCAGCTCACCCACGGCGTGCCCTCGGACTTGAGAATGCGCGCGAAGCCGTTCACCGCCTTGATCTTCATGACGTCTCCTTTGGCCTGCGGATCTCGGCAACCGCCGCCGCGTAGCCCGAGCGAAGGATGCCCACGTCCGAGGAGTAGTTGACGATGGTGGCCCCCAGCGCGATGACCTCGCGGACCGCCTCCATGGTGTCGACCGCCATCGCCACCGTCTTGCCGTGCTTGCGCGCCGCCTCGCCCAGGCGCACCCGGTGCTCGCGCAGGACGTCCTTCTGGGCCGGGGTGCCCAGCACGCCCAGGTCCTGGGCCAGGTCGGTGGGGCCGATGGTGAGCGCGTCGATGCCGGGCACCGCCGCGATCTCGTCGAGGCGCTCGAAGGCCCCGCGCGTCTCGAGCATCGCGGTCACGTGCACGCGGGCGTTCGCGCTGGCCATGTGCTCGGCGGGGGGGCGGACGCGGTAGCCGGTGTGCGGGCCCGAGCCGTACATGCCGCGCGAGCCGAGCGGCATGTAGCGAGTGGCGGCCACCACCGACGCCGCGTGCTCGCCGGATTCGACCTGCGGGATGTGCAGGTTCCACACGCCCGCGTCGAGCAGGCGCGTGATCCACTCGCGATTGCCCGCGGGCGGCCGGACGACCAATGGGAAGTTCATCGCGCGCGCCAGCGCCGCCATGTCCGCCACCGTCTCGATGGAGAACGCGGAGTGCTCCATGTCCAGGCGCGCGTAGTCGAGGCCGGCCGCCTGCAGCAGCGTGAGGATCGACGGCGTGCGGATCATGGTGATCCACGTCCCGATCTGCACCTCGCCGCGCTCGGCGCGGGCGCGGTAGGCGTTCTCGGGCACGCGCGCGTCGGGAGCCACGTCAGGAGCCCCAGCAGACCGACTCGCCGCCGTCCACGATGAGCGAGACGCCGGTGATGAAGGAGGCCTCGTCGGAGTGCAGGAAGAGGGCGGCGTGGGCCACGTCCCAGCCGGTGCCCATGCGCCGCCCCAGCGGCACCCGCCGGTCGCGCGCGGCGATGACCTCCTCGCGCGGGGTGCCCGCGGCCACGCGGGACTCGATGGCCATCGGGGTGTTCATGAGCCCGGGCAGGATCGAGTTGGCGCGGACGCCGTACCGGGCGTTGTGCGCGGCCAGGTTCTCGGTGAGCGCGACGACGGCGGCCTTGGTGGTCTTGTAGCCCACCAGCGGATAGGCGTTGAGCGCCGCCATCGACGCGATGTTCACGATCGAGCCGTGCGCCTCGCGCAGGGCGGGCAGGGCGTGCTTGCAGGTGAGCCAGGTCGCCTTCAAGTTGACGGCGAGGCTCCGGTCGAACGCCTCCTCGGTGAGATCGGTGGCCACCGCGTCGCCCAGGGCCAGGCTCGCCCCCACGTTGTTGTGCAGGATGTCGACGCGCCCGAAGCGCTCGAGCGTCGCGGCCACGAGCGTCGCCACGTCCGCCTCGCGCGTCACGTCCGCCGCGTGGGCCCAGGCCTCGCCACCTTCCCGCCGGATCATGTCGGCCGTTTCCTGAGCCGAAACCAGGTGGCGGTCTACGATGCAGACCCGCGCGCCCTCCCGGCCCAGCACGATCGCGGTCGCGCGTCCGTTGCCCACCGTCTGGCCCGGCGTCTGCCCACCGCCGACGACGATGGCGGCCTTGCCTAGGACGCGCTTGCCCATTCGGCGGGGCGCTACTGCGGACGGACGCCGGACTGCGCGGGTGTTTCCGGATGCGTGGACCGCGCGATGTGCTCGATCCTGGCCATGGCGCCCTCCGTTCTACCGCGCCGGCTCCCCCTGCGCAAGCGTAACCGCTCACGCGGCGCGCGGAACCTGCGATACACTACGGCCCGCCGGACCGCATCCCGCTCCCAGGAGGAAGACACGATGGGCAAATTCTCGAGGCGCGCCGCGCTGATCGCGCTGGCGCTCGCGCTCTGCCTGGCCCCGCCCGCCGTCGCCCAGACGACGCTCACGATGTCGTCGTGGGTGTCCCCCCAGCACCACCTGACCAGCGTGGTGCTGCAGGGATGGGCCAGCGAAGTCGAGAAGGCCACCAACGGCCGCGTCAAGTTCACCATGCTGCCGAAGCATCCGTCGGCCCCGCCCGGCACATTCGATGCCGTGCGCGACGGGCTGGTGGACCTCTCGTACGTGACCGCGAGCTACACGCCCGCGCGGCACATCCTGCCGCTGATGGCCGAATTGCCCGGCGCCGGCGACACCGCGCTGGTGAACTCGGTGGCCTACTCGCGCATCCACTGGAAGTACTTCCAGCCGGTCGGCGAGTACAAGGGCGTCAAGCTGCTCGGCGTCTTCACTCACGGGCCCGGCCAGATGTTCACCAAGCGGACGGTGGCCGGCATCAACGACGTGCAGGGCCTCAAGATCCGCACCGGCGGCGGCGTCGCCGAGCAGGTGGCCAAGGCGCTCGGCTGCGCCGCCTTCGTCAAGCCCGCCCCCGAGTCCTACGAGCTGCTCAAGGGCGGCGTCGCCGACGGGGTGTTCTTCCCGCTCGAGTCGATCGTGTCCTTCAAGCTCGAGACCGTGCTGGAGCAGGCCACGCTCTTCCCGGGCGGCATGTACAGCTCGGCCTTCGGATTCTTCATGAACGAGGACAAGTGGAACAAGATCCCGAAAGAGGACCAGGCCATCATCGAGAAGCTCAGCGGCGAGCATATCGCGCGGCTGGCCGGCCGGTCGTGGGACGACGCCGACGCCAAGGGCCTCGACGCGCTCAAGAAGTCGGGCGTGAAGATCGTCAACGCCGATCCCGCCTTCGTGGCCGAGGTCCAGAAGCGCTCCGCGCCCCTCGTCGAGGACTGGATCAAGAAGGCCTCGGCCAAGGGCATCGACGCCGGCAAGATCCTCGCCGAGTTCCGCGCCGAGCTGAAGAAGGTCGCCGCGGGTCAGTGACCCCGGCTCGCTCCGACTGGGGGCGGCGCGTCGAGGGGGTCCTCGGCGTCGCCGCCTCCGCCATCCTGCTCGTCATGATGCTGCTCACCTTCCTCGACGTGGTCCTCCGCTACCTGTTCAACCGGCCGATGGCGGGCGCCTTCGAGGTGACCGAGCTGTTGCTGCTGGTGCTGATCTTCGCGGGCCTGCCGCTCGTGACCTACGCCGACGAGCACGCGCTGATGGACTTCATCGATCGGCTGCTCGGCCCGCGGGGCACCGCGGCGCTCGAGCGGGGCGTCCACGTCCTGTGCGCGGCGGTGATGTTCCTGCTCGCCTGGCTGGTGTGGCTGAAGGCGGATCGGATCTGGGCCTACCGGGACGCCACCGACGTCCTGCGCATCCCCTACGGCCCGTTCGTGTACTTCATGGCGATCGCGATCGGGGTGACCGGGCTCATCCACCTCTACAAGGCGGGCGCGTCCCGGACGCCCGCCACGCGATGATCGAGGGCCTGATCGGGCTGGTGGCCATGATGGCGCTGGCCTTCCTGCGCGTGCCGATCTCCTACGCGATGGGCATCGTGGGCATCGTCGGCTACGCCTACATGCGCGACTGGAACTGGTGGGTGGCCTTCGCGACCGCGCAGACCAAGATCTACGAGACCGGGCGCAACTACACGCTGTCGGTGGTGCCGCTCTTCATCCTGATGGGCAACTTCGTCACCCGCGCCGGCATGTCGCAGGAGCTCTTCCGCGCCGCCTACGCCTTCATCGGCCACTTCCGCGGCGGCCTCGCCATGGCCACCGTCTGGGCCTCGGCCGGCTTCGGCGGCATCTGCGGCTCGTCGATCGCCACCGCGGCCACCATGGCCAAGGTGGCCTATCCGTCCATGAAGCGCTTCGGCTACCACGATCAGCTCGCCGCGGGCACGGTGGCGGGGGCGGGGACGCTCGGCATCATGATCCCGCCATCGACGATCATGATCATCTACGGTGTCTTCACCGAGACCAACATCGGCAAGCTGTTCGCGGCGGGGGTGCTGCCCGGCATCCTCGGCGCGGTCCTGCTCTGCATCGCGATCCTCTGCACCACGTGGCGTCATCCCACCTGGGGCCCGCCCGGGCAACGGTCCTCGTGGCGGGAGCGGTGGAGCGCGTTGAAGGACGTGTGGGCGGTGGCCCTGCTGTTTCTCTTCGTCATGGGCGGCATCTACGGCGGCCTGTTCACCGCCACCGAGGGGGCGGCGATGGGCGCGATGGGCGCCCTCGTGTTCGCGCTGGCCCGGCGCGCGCTCAGCTGGCGGAGCCTCTACGAGGCGCTGCTGGAGTCGGCCCGCACCACGTCGATGCTGTTCATGATCCTGATCGGCGCGCTCATGTTCGCCGAGTTCATCAACATCACCACCATGCCGTCCGATCTCACCACTCTCGTCTCGCGCATGGGCCTCTCCCCGCTGATGGTGGTGGCGGCGATCTGCGTGATCTACGTGATCCTGGGCACCGCCATGGAGGAGCTATCCATGGTCCTGCTCACCATGCCGGTGTTCTTCCCCATCGTCGTGCATCTCGGCTTCGACCCCGTCTGGTTCGGTATCATCATCGTATGCGTGGTGGAGATCGGCCTCATCAGTCCGCCGGTGGGCATGAACATGTTCGTGCTCAAGACGCTCTTGCCCGAGGTGCCGACCGGCACCGTGTTCCGGGGCGTGATGCCCTTCATGTGGGCCGACGTGGCGCGGCTGGCGATCCTGGTGGCCTTCCCGATCATCGCGCTCTGGCTGCCGCGCATGATGCGCTGAGGCCGCGGTGAACGGCGAGCGCGCGCTCGCCTGGCTCGCCGGCGGCGCGGTGCTGGCCATCATCTGGCTGGCGTGGCCGTTCGCCACCGGGCTCCTGCTCGGCGCCTTCATGGGCTTCACCTGCCAGCCGCTCTACCTGCGCCTGGCCGCGTGGAGCGGCCGACCGTTCGTCGCCTCCGTCACGGTGGTCCTGATCGCCGGCCTCACGATCCTCGGCTGCCTGGCCGGCTTCGCCTCGCTCTTCGTCGACCAGGCGGGCGCGCTCGCCGTCGCGGTGCGAGAGGAATTGAAGCCGGGCGGCATGCTGACCGTCTGGCTCGGCATGGTCACCGGCTGGCTCGAACGCGTGGGCCTGTCCACCGAGGTCGTGACCGAGCGGCTCCGCGCGGGCGCGGGGGAGATCGCGTCGGGATCCGCGGCGGTCGCGGGCACGGTGGCCTCGCGTACCCTCAATCTCCTGCTGGGCGTCTTCTTCGCCCTGCTCGCCATGCACGTGATGCAGCGCTACTGGCCGCGCATCGTCAGCGCGCTGGAGCACGTCTCGCCGCTGCGCACCCAGTACACGCGCGCGCTCCTCGAGGAGTTCCGCCGGGTGGGCCGCATCACGCTGGCCGGCACGGTGGTGACGGGCCTCGTCCAGGGCGTGCTCGCGGGAGTCGGATACTGGATCACCGGCGTGCCCAAGCCGGTGTTCCTCGGCATCGCCACCGCGCTGGCCTCGCTGGTGCCCGCGGTGGGCACGCTGCTCGTGTGGGTGCCGGCTGGCCTCTATCTGTTCGCCACCGGCCATCCCACGCTGGCCATCGTCCTGCTCGTCTGGGGCGCGCTGGTGGTGGTCGGGTTCAGCGACTACGTGATCCGCCCGCGGCTGGTGGGCGAGGAGGGCATGCCGCCGGTCCTGACCTTCCTCTCGCTGTTCGGCGGCCTCGAGACCATGGGCCTGGCCGGGCTGATCGCCGGGCCGGTGATCATGGCGCTCGCGGTGTCGGTGCTGCGGCTCTATGCGCGTGAGTCGAAGGCGCCCGCGGCCCCGCCGCGCCAAGCCGGAGGCTGACGCTCGACCGTTCGCGCTCGGCGGTGTGCTACTCGGCGGTGTGCTACAGTGTGGCGCCCAAAGTCTGACCTCCCCGAGGCCGAGTGATGACGCCGCAGACCAACGCTGATCTGGCCGCCCTGGTCGAGGCGCTCCAGGCTTCCCTGGTCGAGGAGCGCGCCCGGCGCGGCCGGCTCGAGCAGGAGCTAGCTGAAGCCAACGAGCGCCAAGCGGCCACCGGCGCGGTCCTGAGCCTGATCTCGGCCTCGCCCGCCGACGTGCAGCCGATCTTCGAGGCGATCGCCGAGAGCGCCCTGCGGCTCTTCGGGGCCTGGTCCACCTCGGTTTTCCGCTACGAGAACGGGCTCATCCACGCGGTGGCCGCGCGCGGCGGCTTGCCCGGGAGCAGCGAGGCGTTCATGGCGCAGATGGGGACGCCACAACCGCCGGACCCGGACACTCCCTACGGGCGCGCGGTGCTGACCGGAGCGGCGCAGCATGTCGCCGACGTCGACACCGACCCCACCCTGAACCCGCTCATCCGCGACCACTCCCGGCTGCGCGGCTTCCGCTCGGTTGCGGTGGTGCCGATCCTCCGCGGGCCGGACTTCGGGAGCGTGATCGCGATCACCCGGGCCCAGGCAGGCGATTTCAGTTCCGCCGAGCTCACGCTGCTTCGGACCTTCGCCGACCAGGCCATGATCGCCATCGACAACGCGCGGCTGTTCGGCGAGCTGCAGAGCCGGAACGCCGAGCTCTCGGCCGCTCTCGATCAGCAGACCGCCACCAGCGACGTGCTCAAGCTGATCAGCCGCTCCACGTTCGATCTGCAACCGGTGCTCCAGACCCTGGTGGAGAATGCGGCGCGCCTGGCCGGCGCGGAAGGCGCCCTGATCGCGCAATTCGACGGGGAGGTGTTCCGGTTCCTCGCCGAGCACGGATCGAATCCGGAGTTCCGCGACCACTGGCGTCGGAACGTGACCCGGCCGGGGCGCGGGTCGGCGATCGGCCGCGCCGCCCTGGAGCACCGGACGATTCACATCCTCGACGCCGTGGCCGACCCGGAGTGGGAGCAGCACGAATCCCAGCGGATCGGCGGCTACCGCACGGTGCTGGCGGTGCCCATGCTGAAGCAGGACGGTCTGGTCGGGCTGTTCTTCTTGTGGCGGACCGAGGTCCGCGCGTTCACCGATAAGCAGATCGAGCTCGTCGCCACCTTCGCCGACCAGGCCGTGATCGCCATCGAGAACGCCCGGCTGCTCGGCGAGCTGCAGGCCAAGAACGCCGATCTCGGAGAGGCGCTGGAGCAGCAGACTGCCACGGCAGATGTCCTGAGGGTCATCAGTACCTCACCGACGGATATCCAGCCGGTGTTGAGCACATTGGTGACGAGCGCGGCGCGCTTCTGCGGTGCCCGCGACGCAGAGATCTTCTACCTGGACGGCGCCGAGCTGAAGGTGGCCGCCCACCACGGCCCCATTCCGGGGCCCGCCGGCCGACTGATTCCAGTCGAGCGTGGGAGCGTCGCGGGGCGTGCGGTGCTCGAGCGGCGGGCCGTTCACGTGCTCGATCTCCAGGCCGAGGCGGATGAGTTCCCGCTCGGCTGTACCCTGGCGCGTGAGTTCGGCTACCGGACGACGCTGGTCGTTCCGTTGCTCCGGGAAGGGGCGCCGGTGGGCACCATCAACCTGCGGCGTGCAGAGGTGAGACCTTTCACGGAGAAGCAGGTCGAACTCCTTGAGACCTTCGCCGACCAGGCGGTCATCGCAATCGAGAACGTGCGCCTGTTCACCGAGCTGGAGACGCGCAACGCCGAGCTGCGCGTGGCGCTCGAGCAGCAGACGGCCACCAGCGAGCTGCTCAAGGTCATCGGGCGGTCCACGTTCGACTTGCAGCCGGTCTTCGAGACGCTCTCCGACAACGCCGTTCGCCTCTGCGAGGCCGAGCAGGCCGCGATCTTCCGATTCGACGGCCACGCGCTGCACGTCCTGGTCACGCGCAACCTCACCGCCGAGGACCGTCAGTTCATCGAGGCACACCCGATCACGCCCGGATCGAACAGCGGTACCGGGCGCGCCGCCC
>DATFYA010000171.1 GCA_035315345.1 Candidatus Methylomirabilota bacterium | reverse complement strand
GTTGCTGAGCGACAGCCAGACCCCCATCACGAAGGGATAGGCGATGAACGTCGCCAGCAGCACCAGGGCGGGGGCGAGCAGGATCGCGGCGAGCAGCCGCTCGCTCTCGAGGAAACGGGTCAGGCCCGCGGGCGACGACGTCCGGGGGTGCGGGAGGGCGGCCTCCAGCGGGGCCGCGCCGCCCGCACCCCCGGCGATGGACCGCTTCACGCCTCGTAGATCTTCTTCAGCTCGGCCTCGGCCCATTTCACGGAGTCCTCGGCCGACGTGCCCTGAACCGCCTTGGCGTACATGTCGGTGATGATGTACTTGGAGAACACCTCGGTGGCCTTGCCGGTGGAGGGCCCGGCGTAGCCGAACAGGCGGGTGTTGCGGGCCGCGGTGCGGAACATCTTGAGCGGCCCGTCCACCTTCTCCCACATCGGATGGCTCTCCCACACCCGGGTGGCGCCCACGCTGTACGCCTCCTGGGTGAGGAACCACTTCTCGTAGTTCTCCTTCTTGTGCATCCAGCGCAGGAAGTCCTTCGCGAGCTTCTGGTTCTTGCTGTACTTCATGATCGCGTCCGAGTGGTTCAGGAAGAGCAGGTACGCCCCGGCGGGGCCGGCGGGCAGCGGGGCGTGGTCGATGTCCGTCCACATCGGCTCACCCTTGTCGTCCTTGATCTTGTCCTTCTGCCGCTTGGCCACCAGGTAGATGCTGGCTCCGTTCAGGGTCGCGCAGACCTCGCCGGCGTGGAAGGCGCGGTTGTTGTTGGTGTCGTCCCAGGCGAGGCCGCCCTCGTCGCAGCACTCCTTCCAGAAGGCCTGCATGAACTTTACCGCCTCCACCGCCCCCTTGGAGTCGAGCACCACCTTCTTGCCGCTCTTGTCGGTCTCGGCGGCGCCGAAGGCCCAGGTGAGCGTGTAGGTGAATACCGGGGCGTCGCCGAAGGTGTGCCCGAGGGTCTGGCCGTAGGGCTTGCCCTTCTTCTTGAGCGCGGCGAAGAGCTTGCGCGCGTCGTCCCAGGTCTTGGGATACTCGCTCGCTCCCGCCTCCTTCAGCCACGACTTGCGGTAGGCCACCGCGTTGCCCAGCACCGAGTGCGGGACGGAGAGCCATTTGCCGTTGACGTTGCACGACGGCGGATAGATGTCGTAGAAGCCGCCTTCCGCCTTGGCCAGGTCGTTGGCCACGTCGCTCACGTCGACGAGCGAGTTGGCATAGAGCTGCGGCCAGTTGTACTGCATGAGGAAGATGTCCGCGCCGGAGCCGGACTGGATCGCCGCGGTGATCCGGGCCTGCAGATCGTTGGCGTTGATGGTCTCGAGCGTGACCTCGGCGCCGAGGGCCTTGGAGGCCTCCGGCATCTGGCGCTTCAGCTCCACGTCGGACTCGGGCACGAAGTCCACCCAGCGCACCCAGTGCAGCTTGGTGCCCTGGGCGAACGCGGGCGCCCGGCGCGCGGCCAGGATGCCCTCGATGCCGCCGGCGGCCGCGGCGGCGGCGGTCTTCACGAATGTCCGGCGATCGATCGACTGCGACTCGGGATCGGCCATCGTCTGGATCCTCCTTGACCTCGGACGGTGAGAGGGAGCCGAGCGTCGCCGCGCGCTAGCGCAGCGCGCCCGCCCCCTGCAGGGCCCGCCGGATCGCGTCGGCCTGGGCGGCGGACGTGGCGGGCATGGGAGCCCGCGGCACGCCGGCCGGCCGGCCCATCAGGGCCTGGCAGTGCTTGACGTTGGCGGGCAGGTTGTCGTGCGCGATCGCGTTCCAGATCGGCAGCAGCTTCTCGTGCAGGGCGAGCGCCTGCTTGTGGTCGCCGCCCTGCACCGCGTCCCAGAGCTGCACGCAGAGCGCGGGCACCGCGGTGAGAATCGCCGCGATGGCGCCGTGGGCGCCCAGGGCGAAGGACGGGTAGAGGAGCGCGTCCACCGCGCTCATGATGCGCGATCGGTCGGCCACCAGCAGCAACAAATCGGCGAGCAGCTTCATGTCCCCCGCGCTCTGCTTGACCCCGATGACGCCGGGCACCGCCCCGATGATCCGGGCCAGCAGCTGCGGCGACAGGTACGTCCACGGCACCACGTTGTAGATGATGATGGGCAGGTCGGTGCGGGCGGCCAGCGTCTCGAAGTGGCGCACCATCGCGTCGTCGTCGGGACGGAAGAGATAGTGCACCGGCGTCACCTGCAGCGCCGCGACACCCAGATCGCGCACGGCCAGGCCCCGCTCCACCGCGGAGGCGGTGCTGTCGGTGATGATGCCGGTGATGACCGGCACCCGGCCGCGCGCCTCGTCCACCACGGTGGCGGTGATCCGGCGCACCTCGTCGGTGGTGAGCGCGTGCCCTTCGCCGGTGCTGCCGGTGACCGCGAGGCCATGCACCCGCGCGGTCTCGATGAGATAGCGCGTCTCCGCGCGCAGCGCCGCGTCGTCGATGGTGTCGTCCGGACGGAACGGAGTGGTCATCGGGGGCACGATGCCGAAGATGCGGGTATTGGCGCTCATGATGGCCTCCTGGCCTGGGCGACGGACGCGGTTGGCCGAGACACTCCGGGGGGCGGCGTCAGGGCGATGGCGGCTTGGCCTGCGGCTGCAGCTCGGCCGGCGTGCTCTCGGTCGGGCTCGGCTCGACCACCTCGATGCTCTCGCCCGGCGGCATCTGGGCGCTTCCGGCCGGTCGGTGCGCGCGGAAGCGAATCTGGGGCAGCCGGCCCACCGCCTGGCGGAGGGCCTGCTCCCAGCGCGTGCCGATCTTGATGAGATCGGGGTCGCTCGCGGGAAATCGCCGCAGCCGCGTGATCTCGAGCTCGTCCACCCGGTACGCGAGGAGATCGATCGGCGGGCCCACCGTGACGTTCGACCGCATGGTCGAGTCGAGGGAGAGCAGCGCGTACTTGGCCGCCTCCTCGAGCGTGGTGCGCTGGAAGCGGATGCCGCGGTCGAGGATGGGCCGCCCGTACTTGGTCTCGCCGATCTGCAGGTACGGCGAGTCCTCGCTGGCCTGGAGCGGATTGCCCTGGGGATAGATGATGAAGAGGCCCGGCGACTCGCCCCGGACCTGCCCGCCCAGCACCAGGTTGACGTTGAACTTGAAGTCGTCGCGCTCGAGGGCGTCGCGATCCATGTCCGAGACGCGGCGCACCTGCTCGCCGATCACCCGCGCCGCGTCGTAGAGCGACGGGGCTTGAGCCAGGCCCTTGCCCTGATCGAAGTCGCGGCGGAGGAGCGTGATGATGGACTGGGTGCAGGAGAGGCTGCCGCTGCTCAGCAGGATGAACACGCGCTCGCCCGGCTGCACGAACGTGTGCATCTTGCGCGCAACGTTGACCTGGTCGTGTCCCGCGTTGGTCCGGGAGTCCGACGCCATCACGAGGCCGTGCCGGGTCCAGATGCCGACGCAGTAGGTCAACGCACCCCTGCCGGTGCGGCCGCCCGATTCCACATGCGCGGGTATGGTACCAGAAGCGCGGCGCATCGGATTGACCGGCGCCGGCGCCGCGGCTACCGTGACGCCATGACCGACGGTCGCGCGCATTCGAGCGACACGATCGCGACCGCCGAGGGCCGCTTCAGCGCCGCGACCGCCGGGCCTGCGGACGGCCCGCTCGTCATCCTGCTCCACGGCTACCCGCAGACGCGCCACACCTGGCGCCAGCAGGTGCCGGCCCTGGGCGCGGCGGGCTACCGCGCGGTGGCCCCGGACCAGCGCGGCTATTCGGCGGGCGTGCGACCGGATCCGGCCGAGGGACTCGCGGCTTACGGGGTCGACCGCCTCGTCCAGGACGTGCTCGACCTGGCCGACGCCGCCGGCGCGCGGGGCCGGCCGTTCCACCTGGTCGGCCACGACTGGGGTGGCCACGTGAGCTGGGTCACCGCACACCGGCATCCCACGCGCATCCGGTCGCTGACCGTCCTCTCACGCCCGCACCCCGCCGCCTTCCGCCGCGCCTTCCGCGACAACGCCGACGACCAGCAGCATCGGTCCCGCCACCACAAGGCGTTCCACGATCAGGCCACCGGGCCGCGTCTCCTCGAGGACGGGGCGCGCCTGCTCCGGGCGCGGCTCGCCGGGCAGGGCGTGCCCCCGGTCGCGGTGGACGAGTACCTGTCGGTGCTCGGCGAGCCGGCGGCCCTCGAGGCCGCGCTGGCCTGGTACCGGGCGGCCGGGACGCTCACCACGGTCGAGGTCGGCGCGATCACGGTGCCGACGCTCTACATCTGGGGCGATCGTGACGCCACCGTCGGCCCCACCGCGGCCCGCCTCACCGCCGACTTCGTCAGCGGGCCGTTCCGCTTCGAGACCCTGCCGGGAGTCGGCCACTTCGTCACCGACGAGGCGCCGGCCGCGGTCACCTCCCGGCTGCTCTCCCACCTCGGCGCCCAACGGTGATATCCTCTCTGCGGTCCGGCGCCGCACCGCGAGGGCGCCGACAACGGAGGAACCCATCGTGGCGCAAGAGTTGAAGATCTGGATGAACGGCCGCCTGGTCTCGCCGGCCGAGGCGGTCCTGCCCGTCAACAGCGCGGCCGTCTTCTACGCGACCAACGTCTTCGAGGGCCTGCGCGCCTACTGGAACGAGGCCGACGGAGAGGTCTACTGCTTCCGTCTCGGCGAGCACTTCGCGCGCCTGCGTGAGTCGATGAAGATGATGCGATTCACGGTGCCCTATACCGACATGGACCTGTACGAGGCGGTCCGGGACGTGCTGCGCGGCAACGAGATCCGCGAGGACGTGCACATGCACCTGGTGGCCTACGTGGCCGCCCCCGGCCTCGACTCGACCAGCCCGACCGGGCTCTACATCAACCCCCGGCGTCGGGCGCGCATCACGGAGGGCAGCGGGCTCAAGTGCTGCATCACCTCCTGGCAGCGCACCAGTGACAACGCGATCCCGATCCGGCTGAAGTGCGGGGCCAACTACCAGAACGGCCGGCTCGCCACGCTCCAGGCCAAGGCCGACGGCTACGACGCGCCGATCTTCCTGAATCAGCAGGGCACGGTGGCCGAGGGCTCGGGCGCCACGTTCTTCATGGTGCGCCGCGGCCAGCTGGTCACCCCGCCGATCACCAGCGACATCCTGGAGTCGATCACCCGCACCACCTTGATCGACGCGGTCGCGCCCGCGCTCGGCATGGAAGTGGTGGAGCGCGACATCGCGCGCACCGAGCTGTACGTGGCCGACGAGGCCTTCTTCTGCGGCAGCGGCTACGAGATCACCCCGATCCTCTCGGTCGATCGCTTTCCGCTCGGCGACGGCGGCGTGGGCCCCATCACCCAGCGGCTGCTCACCGCCTACATGAACGTGGTACGCGGCACGGACCGGCGCTTCCCCGAGTGGCGCATGCCGGTCTACAAGCCCGTCACCGTCTGACCTTGCCCGTCCTCCCCGGCCCTCTCCCCCGAGGCGAGAGGGCCGGGTGAGGAGCGGTTGCCCAGGCCGGTTCCTCCAAGGAGACGTTTCATGTCCAGCGCCGCCCGTGTCCTCGGTCTCCTCCTGATCCTCGGCTCGACGCTCGCGCCCGTCTCCGCGCTCGCTCAGGTCCCCGCGCCCGCTCCGCGTGACGGCAAGCCGGGCGGCGTGCTCCGGCTCGTGCTCCGCGAGGACCTGCCCCAGGGGTTCGCGATTCACGAGGCCGCGACCAACTCGGTCACGTGGCCGGCCATGCCGTGCTACAGCAACCTCGTCATCTACGACCAGACCAAGCGGCTCGGCCGCATGGACACGATCGTGCCCGAGCTGGCCGAGACATGGTCGTGGCAAGACAACTACCGCAACCTGGTGTTCTTCCTGCGACGCGACGTGACGTGGCACGACGGCCGGCCCTTCACCTCGCGGGATGTGAAGTTCACCTTCGATGTGGTGCGCGAGGCCGCCGACGCGCCGGCCAAGCTCCGCATCAACCCGCGGAAGGAGTGGTACGCCAACGTCGAGGCCGTCGAGGCTCAGAGGCGACGCTCAAGCAGATCGACACCGCGCAGTGGCATCCGATGGTGACCCGCCGCGAGTTCCAGATCGGCGCCAACCTCACCGGGCTCGGCGTCGACGATCCGGACGCCAACTTCTACGAGAACTACGCCTGCGGCTCACCGCGCAACTACGGCGACTACTGCAACGAGGAGGTGGGGCGGCTGATCGACCAGCAGTCCCAGGAGATCGACGCCCAGAAGCGCCTGACGCTGGTCTGGCAGATCCAGAAGAAGCTCGAGGAGGACGCGGCGCGGCCGACCATGGGCTGGCGCACCGACCGGTTCGCGCACTACCCCTACGTCAAGAACCTGATCCTGAACCAGGTCACCTACAACTGCTGCCGTCTGCAAGAGGTCTGGCTCGACAAGTAGCGGGGCGAAGCATGCGGGTCGTCTTCTGGAACATCCGCCACGGCGGCGGCGTGCGGACCGCCGCCATCGCCCGGCAGATCCGGGCCTGGAGCGCCGACGCGGTGGCGCTCTGCGAGTTCCGCGGCACGCCCCCGAGCGCGGAGCTGGCGCGCGCGCTGGCTCCTCGCGCGGATCCAGGCCCCCGGCCCGCTCGTCGTCGGGGTCATGCACGTGCCCAACCGGGTGAGCGGCCGGAAGTATCCTTACCTCGACGCGGTGCTGGAGACCGCGCGCCGCACCTGGCCG
>DATFYA010000170.1 GCA_035315345.1 Candidatus Methylomirabilota bacterium | reverse complement strand
TGGCGCCTTCTCGTCGCACAGCGTGTCACCGGTGGCGGTCACGCGCAGGCCGGCGGCCGCGGCGATGTTGCCGCAGGTGACCTCTTTGATGTCCTCGCGC
This sequence comes from Candidatus Methylomirabilota bacterium, assembly GCA_035315345.1. Taxonomy (NCBI): domain Bacteria; phylum Methylomirabilota (SeqCode); species Candidatus Methylomirabilota bacterium. The sequence continues at coordinate 13,774 of DATFYA010000170.1, read as the reverse complement.
TTGTTGGCGTGCATCCGCAGCAGGCGCCCGATGCGCTCCTTCTTCTCCCGGGTGGAGTTGTAGACCCCGGTGCCCGCGGCGAGGGTGCCCGAGTACACGCGCACGAAGGTGAGCTGGCCCACGTGCTGGTCGTTCATGATCTTGAACGCGAGCGCGGAGAACGGAGCCCTGGGATCGGCCTCGCGAGTCTCGGTCTGCCCGTTGTCGGGATTGACGCCCTTGATCGCCGGGATGTCCAGCGGCGACGGCAGGTAGTCCACCACCGCGTCGAGCATCGGCTGGACGCCCTTGTTCTTGAACGACGCCCCGCAGATCACCGCGAACAGCTTCATCGAGATGGTTCCCGCGCGGACCGCCGCCTTCAGCTCCGCGGGCGAGATCTTCTCGGCCTCGCCGCCGAGGTACTTCTCCATGAGATGATCGTCGACCTCGGCGAGGCCCTCGATCATCTTCTCGCGATACTCCTTGACCAGGTCCGCCATGTCGGCGGGGACGTCGGTGGTGGAGAACGTGCCGCCCAGGTCCTCCGAGTCTTCCCACACGTAGGCCCGCTGCTCGATCAGGTCCACCACCCCGCGGAAGCCGTCTTCGCGGCCGATCGGCACCTGGATCGGCACCGGATGCGCCCCCAGCCGGTCCTTCAGCATGGCGAGGCAGCGATAGAAGTCGGCGCCGATACGGTCCATCTTGTTGACGTAGACGATGCGCGGCACCCGGTACTTGTCGGCCTGCCGCCAGACCGTCTCGGTCTGCGGCTCCACCCCGGACACCGCATCCAGGATGGCGAGGGCGCCGTCCAGCACCCGCAGCGACCGCTCGACCTCCATCGTGAAGTCCACGTGGCCGGGCGTGTCGATGATGTTGATGCGGCAGTCCTTCCAGAAGCAGGTGGTGGCCGCGGACGTGATGGTGATGCCGCGCTCCTGCTCCTGGACCATCCAGTCCATCGTGGCGGTACCCTCGTGCACCTCGCCGATCTTGTAGGACCGGCCGGTGTAGTAGAGGACCCGCTCGGTGGTCGTGGTCTTCCCGGCATCGATGTGCGCCATGATGCCGATGTTCCGGGTCTTTTCCAGAGGGTACTGCGCTTCCACTGCCTGTCTTCTCCCTAGGGCCGGCGGCGGGACTCAAGAGAAGAGGGGGGCGAGGACGTCGCCCCCCTCTGTGCACCTCGTCGCTACCAGCGATAATGCGCGAACGCCTTGTTGGCCTCCGCCATCTTGTGAGTGTCTTCTCGCTTCTTCACCGCGGTGCCGCGGTTGTTCGCCGCGTCGAGCAGCTCGCCGGCCAGCTTGTCGGCCATGCTGCGCTCCGAGCGCCGCCGGGCCGCTCCGATCAGCCAGCGCATGCTGAGGGCGGTCCGCCGGTCCGGCCGCACCTCGACCGGGACCTGGTAGGTGGAGCCGCCGACCCGCCGCGACTTGACCTCGACGGCCGGCTTGCAGTTGTCCACCGCGCTCTTGAAGAGCTTGAGCGAGTCCTGGCGGGCGCGGTCCTCCATCGCCTGCAGGGCCCCGTACATGATTTGCTCCGCCGTGCTCTTCTTGCCCCCGTACATCATCATGTTCACGAACTTCGCCACCAGCCGGCTCCCGTGCTTGGGATCCGGCAAGATCTCGCGTCGCGACGCACCCGCCCGCCGCACGCTAGCCCCCGCCGCCCTTCGGCTGCTTGGCCCCGTACTTGGAGCGGCTCTGCTTGCGTCCCGCCACGCCCGCGGTGTCCAGCGAGCCGCGGATGATGTGATAGCGGATGCCGGGCAGGTCCTTCACACGGCCGCCGCGGATCAGCACGATCGAGTGTTCTTGCAGGTTGTGGCCTACTCCGGGGATGTAGGAGGTCACCTCGAGCCCGTTGGTCAGCCGCACGCGCGCCACCTTCCGCAGCGCCGAGTTCGGCTTCTTCGGGGTGGTGGTGTAGACACGGATGCACACCCCGCGCTTCTGCGGGCAGGCCTCCATCGCGGGCGTCTTCGACTTCTTCCGCACCGCCTCGCGCCCCTGCCGCACCAGCTGATTGATCGTCGGCATTGATTCCCCGGTTTCCGGTTACTCGGTTCGACTCGCGTTGGTGGCCGTCAATTGGGCCAAAACCCTAACTTTATATCCGACCCTCCACTCTTTGTCAATTCGCCCGACCGAGGCCTAGCTGGCCTCGGCCGCGGTATCGTCGTCGGCCTCCCCCAGGTCGGCGGGCAGCTCGGGGGCCGCCTCGGCCACCACCTCGACCGGGGCCTCCTCCTCGCCACCCTGGCTGAGCACCTCCACCCGGGTGTAGTTGCTCAGGCCGGTGCCAGCCGGGATGAGCCGACCCACGATCACGTTCTCCTTCAGCCCGCGAAGGTCATCCACCTTGCCGCTGATGGCGGCCTCGGTCAGCACCCGGGTCGTCTCCTGGAAAGAGGCGGCCGAGATGAAGCTGTCCGTCGACAGCGACGCCTTGGTGATGCCGAGGAGCACCGGCTGAGCGGTCGCGGGGGCCTTGCCCGCCGCCCCCGCCTTGTCGTTCTCGTCCTGGAAGACGAACTTGTCCACCAGCTCGCCCACCACGAAGTCGGTCCCGCCGACCTCCTCGATGCGCACCCGCCGCAGCATCTGCTTGACGATGATCTCGATGTGCTTGTCGTTGATGGTCACACCCTGCAGCCGGTAGACTTCCTGCACCTCGTTCACGAGGTAGCGCTGGAGCTCCCGGTCGCCGAGCACGGCCAGGTAGTCGTGCGGGTTCGGCGAGCCGCCCATGAGGGCCTCGCCCGCCTTCACCCGGTCGCCTTCCCGGACCGAGATGTGCTTGCCGCTCGGGATCAGGTACTCCTTGGTCTCGCCGTCGTCGGCGCGGATGACCATCTTCCGCATGCCCTTCACGAAGCCGGCGAACTCCACCACGCCGTCGATCTCGGTGATGACCGCCTGCTCGCGGGGCTTGCGCGCCTCGAACAGCTCGGCCACCCGCGGCAGACCGCCGGTGATGTCCTTGGTCTTGGTCGACTCCCGCGGGATCTTGGCGATGACGTCGCCCGCGTGCACCTCGGTGTTGTCGGTCACCAGGAGGTAGGCGCCCACCGGCAGCATGTACCGCCCCCGGGTCTCGCCGAGCGCGTCCACCGTGCCGGGCCCTTCGCTGCTGCCCGCCGGAGCCTTGACCGACACCCGCGGCTGCAGCTTGCCCTCCGGGTCCTCGATGATGACCCGCTGGGCCAGACCGGTCACCTCGTCGATCTCTTCGCGAATCGTCACCTCGTCCACCACGTCGCGGAAGACGATGGTGCCCGTCACCTCGGTGAGGATCGGGGTGGTGAACGGATCCCACTCCACGATGGTGGTGCCGCTCTTGGGCACCCGCGCCCCGTCCCGGAACTTGATCTTGGCGCCGGGGACCACCGGATAGCGCTCCTTCTCGCGCCCCTTCTCGTCGTGCAGCACCACCTCGCCGTTGCGGTTGAGCGCGACGATCTCGCCGTCGCGGTTCTCGACCCAGCGGATGTTGTGATAGGTCAGCACGCCCGGGTTCTTGGCGTCGTGCCGCGAGGTGGCCACGACCTTGCTGGCGGTGCCGCCGATGTGGAAGGTGCGCATCGTCAGCTGGGTGCCCGGCTCGCCGATGGACTGCGCGGCGATGATGCCCACCGCCTCGCCCAGCTCGGCCAGGTTCCCGGTGCCCAGGTTGCGGCCGTAGCACATGACGCAGATGCCGCGCTTCGACTCGCAGGTGAGCGCGGAGCGCATGCGGACCCGCTCGAGGCCCGAGTCCTCGATCTTCTGGGCCAGCTCCTCGTTGATCTCGCTGTTGGCCTGCACGATGATCTCGCCGGTGTACGGATCGCGGATGTCGCCGGCGGCCACGCGCCCGAGCACCCGGTCGCGGAGCGACTGGATGATGTCGCCGCCCTCGATGAGCGGCGAGGCCTCGATGTACTTCACGGTGCCGCAGTCGTACTCGGAGATGATCACGTCCTGGGCCACGTCGACGAGTCGACGGGTGAGGTAGCCGGAGTCCGCCGTCTTCAGCGCGGTGTCGGCCAGACCCTTGCGGGCCCCGTGAGTCGACGTGAAGTACTCCAGGACGGTGAGGCCCTCGCGGAAGTTCGACGTGATCGGGGTCTCGATGACCTCGCCGCTCGGCTTGGCCATCAGGCCGCGCATGCCGGCGAGCTGCCGGATCTGCTGCTTGGAGCCCCGCGCGCCCGAGTCGGCCATCATGAAGATGGGATTGAAGTCGCCGTTGTCGGCCCGGACCTCCATCTCCTTGAAGAGCTGATCGGCGATCTGCTCGGTGACGTGGGCCCAGATGTCGACCACCTTGTTGTAGCGCTCGCCGTTGGTGATGACCCCGTCCTGGTACTGCTGCTCGACCTCGTTGACGTTCTGGCGGGCCCGCTCGATGATCTCGCCCTTGGTCGACGGCACGTGCATGTCCACGATGCCGATGCTGAGGCCGGACAGGGTGGCGTAGCGGAAGCCGATGTCCTTCAGCTCGTCGAGGAAGGTGACGGTGGCCTCGTTGCCGAGCCGGTTGTAGCAATCGGAGATGAGCTGGCCGATCTCCTTCTTCTTCAGCTCCTTGTTGAGGAACCGCAGCGGCTCGGGCACCACCTCGTTGAAGAGGGTGCGGCCCACCGTGGTCTCGATGATGCCGCCGTTGTAGCGCAGCCGGATGCGGGCCTGCAGGTCCACGTCCTCGTTGTCGTAGGCGATGCGCAGGTCTTCCGAATCCGCGAAGAGCCGGCCCTCCCCCTTGGCGCCCGGGCGCTCCTTGGTCATGTAGTAGATGCCGAACACCATGTCCTGCGTCGGCACCGCCACCGGCGCCCCGTTGGAGGGCGACAGGATGTTGTTGGCCGACAGCATGAGCACCTGCGCCTCCATCTGCGCTTCCATCGAGAGCGGCACGTGGACCGCCATCTGGTCGCCGTCGAAGTCGGCGTTGAACGCGGTGCAGACCAGGGGATGGATCTCGATGGCCTTGCCCTCGACCAGGATGGGCTCGAAGGCCTGGATGCCGAGCCGGTGCAGCGTGGGGGCTCGGTTCAGCAGCACCGGATGCTCCTGGATGACCTCCTCGAGGATGTCCCACACCTCGGGCCGCTCCTTCTCCACGTACTTCTTGGCCGCCTTGATCGACGAGGCGATGCCGCGCTCCTCGAGCTTGCGGAGGATGAACGGCTTGAACAGCTCGAGCGCCATCTTCTTGGGCAGCCCGCACTGGTGCAGCTTGAGATACGGCCCGACCACGATGACCGAGCGGCCGGAGTAGTCCACGCGCTTGCCGAGCAGGTTCTGCCGGAAGCGGCCCTGCTTGCCCTTGAGGGTGTCGGACAGCGACTTCAGCGGCCGATTGTTGGGCCCGGTGATGACCCGGCCCCGCCGGCCGTTGTCGAACAGGGCGTCGACCGCCTCCTGCAGCATCCGCTTCTCGTTGCGGATGATGATCTCGGGGGCGCGCAGCTCCATGAGCCGCTTCAGCCGGTTGTTGCGGTTGATCACCCGGCGGTAGAGATCGTTCAGGTCGGAGGTCGCGAAGCGGCCGCCGTCGAGCGGCACCAGCGGGCGCAGCTCGGGCGGGATGACCGGCAGGACCTCGAGGATCATCCACTCCGGCTGGTTGCCGGACTTGAGGAACGCCTCCACCACCTTGAGCCGCTTGACGATCTTCTTGCGCTTCTGGGCGGAGGTCTCCACCCCCATGCCCGACCGCAGCTCGCGGGCGAGCACGTCCATGTCCATGCCGCGCAGCAGCTCGCGGATCGCCTCCGCGCCCATGCCGGCGGAGAACGCCTCGTGGCCGTGCTCCTCGGTCAGCTTGCGGACCCGGTCGACCGACAGCAGGTCCTTCTTCTTGAGCCCCGGCACCTTGCCGGGATCGACGACCACGTACTCCTCGAAGTACAGGATCTTCTCCAGCTCCCGCAGCGACATGTCCAGCAGCTGCCCGATGCGCGAGGGCAGGCCCTTGAAGAACCACACGTGCGAGACCGGCGAGGCCAGCTCGATGTGGCCCATGCGCTCACGGCGCACCCGGGCCCGGGTGACCTCGACGCCGCACTTGTCGCAGATCACGCCCGCGAACTTCATGCGCTTGTACTTGCCGCAGGCGCATTCGTAGTCCTTGGTGGGGCCGAAGATCCGGGCGCAGAACAGGCCGTCGCGCTCCGGCTTGAAGGTCCGGTAGTTGATGGTCTCGGGCTTCTTCACCTCGCCGTGCGACCAGTCGCGAATCTTCTGCGGCGATGCCAGCTTGATGCGAATCGCCCCGAAGCTCAGTGGCTTCGGGTGACGGTCCAGGATGCCCCACAGATCCTTGGCAGGCTTGTCCTCGCGTACCAGGCTGCCGAAAGGCCGATCCGTCAGCATTCGATGAATCTCCTTACGACGGCTTCTTGCCGTCCTTCGGGATGAGCTCCACGTCCAGCGCCAGGCTCTGCAGCTCCTTCACGAGCACGTTGAAGGACTCCGGCGTGCCCGGCTCCAGGAAGTTCTCTCCCTTCACGATGGCTTCGTAGATTCGGTTCCGCCCTTCCACGTCGTCCGATTTGACGGTCAGCATCTCCTGCAGCGTGTGGGCGGCTCCGTAGGCTTCGAGCGCCCAGACCTCCATCTCCCCGAAGCGCTGGCCGCCGAATTGGGCCTTGCCGCCCAGCGGCTGCTGCGTCACCAGCGAGTAGGGCCCGATGGAGCGGGCGTGCATCTTGTCGTCGACCAGGTGGGCCAGCTTGAGCATGTAGATGTAGCCCACCGTCACTTCCTGATGGAACGACTTGCCGGTGCGGCCGTCGAAGAGCCGCGTCTTGCCCGACGAGGGCAGGCCCGCGTCGCCCAGATGGGTGCGGATCTCCTCCTCGGTGGCCCCGTCGAACACCGGGCTCGCCACCCACATGCCGAGAGCCCGCGCCGCCCAGCCGAGGTGGGTCTCCAGGATCTGGCCGACGTTCATCCGGGAGGGCACCCCGAGCGGGTTGAGCACGATCTCCACCGGGGTGCCGTCCGGCAGGTACGGCATGTCCTCCTGCGGCACGATGCGCGAGACCACGCCCTTGTTGCCGTGGCGCCCCGCCATCTTGTCGCCCACCGAGAGCTTGCGCTTGACCGCCACGTAGACCTTGACCATCTTGATCACGCCCGGCGGCAGGTCGTCGCCGCGGCGCAGCCGGCCCACGCGATCCTCGAGCATCCGGTCGAAGAACGCGATCTGGTCGTCGGCGAGGTCTTCGATCTTCTTCACCGTGATCGCGAGCCCGTCGTCCTCCTTGATCTTGATCTTCTTCAGCTCGTGCCAGGACAGGTTGTCCATGTCCGGCCGGTCGATGCGGTCGCCCTTCTTGCCGAGCCGCTCCTTGGTGGTGGGGTCGGCCAGGTCTTGCACGAGGGTCTTGCCCACCAGCAGGTTCTTGAGCTTCTGGTCGCGCTCCATCTCGACCATGGCGATCTCGTCCTGGTAGTCCTTCTCCAGGGCCGCGATCTCCTCGTCCTCGATGGACTTGGCGCGATCGTCCTTGTCCACTCCGCGGCGCGAGAACACCTTGACGTCGACCACGGTACCCTCGATGCCGGGCGGCACGGTGAGCGAGGTGTCGCGCACGTCGCCCGCCTTCTCGCCGAAGATCGCGCGCAGCAGCTTCTCCTCGGGAGTGAGCTGGGTCTCGCCCTTCGGGGTGATCTTGCCGACCAGGATGTCGCTCGCCTTCACCTTGGCCCCGATACGGACGATGCCGGACTCGTCGAGGTCCTTCAGCGCCTCCTCGGACACGTTGGGAATGTCGCGGGTCACTTCCTCCTTCCCCAGCTTGGTGTCGCGGGCCTGGACCTCGAACTCCTCGATGTGGATCGAGGTGTAGCGGTCGTCCTTCACCAGTCGCTCCGAGACCAGGATCGCGTCCTCGAAGTTGTAGCCGCCCCACGGCATGAAGGCCACCAGCACGTTGCGGCCCAGGGCCAGCTCGCCCTGGTCGGTGGCCGGCCCGTCCGCGATGACGTCACCGGCCTTCACCCGATCTCCCTTGCCCACGATCGGGCGCTGGTTGATGCAGGTGTTCTGGTTCGAGCGGCGGTACTTGGTCAGGTTGTAGATGTCGAGCGGCAGGTCCTGGACCGGGTCCGCCTTCTTGGAGCGGGTCTCCGCCCGTACCACGATGCGGTTGGCCGACACGTACTCGACCACGCCCGGCCGACGAGCCAGCACCACCGCCCCCGAGTCGCGCGCCACGATGTGCTCCATGCCGGTGCCGACCAGGGGCGCCTCCGGCTGCAGGAGCGGCACCGCCTGACGCTGCATGTTGGCGCCCATCAGGGCCCGGTTGGCGTCGTCGTTCTCGAGGAACGGCACCATCGCCGCCGCCACCGAGACCAGCTGCTTGGGGGAGATGTCGATGAAGTGCAGCTCCTCCGGCGACACCATCTTGTACTCGCCGCCCTTCCGGGCCGAGACGCGGTCCTGCGTGAAGTGCTCGCGCTCGTCGAGATGGGCGTTGGCCTGCGCGATGACGTAGCGCTCCTCCTCGAGCGCGGTGAGGTACACCGGGTCGCCGGGGAGCACGCTGCCCCGCTCGACCTTCCGATACGGCGTCTCGATGAAGCCGAACTCGTTGATGCGCGCGTAGGTGCTGAGCGAGCTGATCAGGCCGATGTTCGGGCCTTCCGGCGTCTCGATCGGGCAGATACGGCCGTAGTGGGTCGGGTGCACGTCGCGCACCTCGAATCCGGCGCGCTCCCGCGACAGCCCGCGCGGGCCCAGCGCGGACAGGCGGCGCTTGTGGGTCAGCTCGGCGAGCGGATTGGTCTGGTCCATGAACTGGCTCAGCTGAGAGGATCCGAAGAACTCCTTCACCACCGCCGACACCGGCTTGGCGTTGATGAGGTCGTGCGGCATCAGATTGGTGATGTCGGAGATCGACATCCGCTCCTTGACCGCGCGCTCCATCCGGGTCAGGCCAACCCGGAACTGGTTCTCCAGCAATTCACCCACCGAGCGCACCCGGCGGTTGCCGAGGTGGTCGATGTCGTCGGTGGGCTTGCTCCCGAGCTTGACCTGGAACAGGTGCCGTACCACGTACACCACGTCCTCGCTGCGCAGGGTCTTGATGTTCAGGTTGGCCCCGATGCCCAGCTTCTTGTTGATCATGAAGCGGCCGACCCGCGCCAGGTCGTAGCGTCGCGGGTCCATGAACATGCCGCGGAACAGGGCCCGCGCCGACTCCACGGTGGGCGGGTCGCCGGGGCGCAGGCGCCGGTAGATCTCGACCAGGGCCTCGTCGGGATTCTTGAAGTGATCGCGCGAGAGCGTCTCGTGCAGTGAGGCGTCCGTCTTGCCCGGCACCAGGGCCAGCAGCTTGAACGGGGCCACCCGCCGACCCATGATCTGGGCGAGCAGGGTCGCGGTCAGCTCCTGGTTGGTCTCGACCAGCACCTCGCCGGTCTCCGAGTCCACGATGCGCCCGCCGGTACGCCGCCCCACCAGCGACTCCGCCTTGACCGGGATCTTGATCACGCCGGCCTCGACGAGCTTCTCGATGGTGCGCGGGTTCAGGGACTTGCCGGCCTGGATCAGCGCCTCCTTGCCCCGCGGCGCCTTGACGTCGTCGGCGACCTTGGCCCCGTTGTGCGCCTCGGGGGAGAGCTTCACCCACGCGACGCGATCCTCGAAGGAGAGCACCTCCTCGGCCTCGTAGAACTGCCCGAGGATCTCCTCGTCGGAGAGGATCACGCCCTTCTCGAGGAACCAGAAGGCGCGCAGGAAGGCGGTAGCGAGCATCTTGCGCCGGCGGTCCACTCGCACGAAGAGGATGTCGTTGGCGTCGAACTCGAACTCGACCCACGAGCCCCGGTAGGGGATCACCCGCGCCGAGAAGAGCAGCTTGCCCGAGGCGACCGTCTTGCCCTTGTCGTCGTCGAAGAACACGCCGGCGGAGCGCTGGAGCTGCGAGACCACCACCCGCTCGGTGCCGTTGATGATGAACGTGCCCTTCTCGGTCATCAGCGGCAATTCGCCGAGGTAGACCTCCTGCTCCCGGACCTCACGGACGGTCTGGGTCTTGGTCTCCTTGTCGTTGTCGATGACCTTGAGCCGCAGGGTGACCTTCAGGGGAATCGCGAAGGTCATGCCGCGGTCGTGGCACTCCTCGACCGTGTACTTGGGATCGCCGAAGTGGTAGCTGTGGAACTCGAGCGTGGCGTTCCCGTTGTAGTCCTGGATCGGGAACACCGACTTGAAGACCGCCTGCAGCCCGTTCTCCTCGCGCCGCTCGGGCGCGATCTCCTTCTGGAGGAACTGCTCGTAGGACTGCTGCTGGATCTCGATGAGATTCGGGATCTCGACGATGGACGGGATCTTGCCGAAGTCCTTGCGGACCCGGCGCCCGCACTCGATGTTGCGCGCCATACACCCTCCGCGCCCCGTTCAGCGGGGCTGGGCTCGACCCACCGCCGTCACGCACTCCGGGGAGTCCGGAGCCGCGCCCGGCGGCGACACGTTTAGTGAGCGGGGAGCCGCGTGGCCCCCCGATCTGCGTCACTCCGATGGCGGAGGGATTATTTGACTTCCACCGTGGCTCCGACCTCCTCGAGCTTCTTCTTCATGTCCGCCGCCTCCGCCTTGGCCACCTTCTCCTTGACCGCCTTCGGAGCGCCGTCCACGAGGTCCTTGGCCTCCTTGAGACCCAGACCGGTCAGCTCGCGCACCACCTTGATGACCTGGATCTTCTTCTCGCCCGCCGCGTTCAGCATCACGTCGAACTCGGTCTTCTCCTCGGCCGCCGCGCCGGCACCCGCCGCCGCGCCGCCCGCCGCCGGGGCCGCCACCGCCACCGCGGCCGCCGCCGACACGCCCCACTTCTCCTGCAGCAGCTTCGAAAGCTGGGACGCCTCCAGCAACGTCAGCGAGTCCAGCTTCTCCGCGATCTCTTCGATATTCGCCGCCATCTCGCCTGCCTCCTGTGAATGCTACGTCGTGGTTTACTGCGACTCCGTCGACGACTGGGCGCCGCTCTTGCTCCGCGCCTCCAGGACCTGCACCAGCTCCCGCTGTGGCGCGGTGAGGAGCGAGACCAGCTGCTGGGCCGGTCCCTGCAGGGCCCCGACCAGCTGGCTCCGCAACGCGTCCTTCGAGGGCAGATCCGCCAGCGCCTTCAGCTCGGCGGGCTGGAGGACCTTGCCTTCGACGAATCCCAACTTGATCAGGAGCAGCGGATTGGCCCGCACGAACGTCTGCAGCGCCTTGGCCACCGGCACCGGATCCTGGGTGCTGTACACGAGGCCGGTAGGGCCCTTGAGGTGGGCGCCGAGCGGGTCCAGGTCCAGGCCCTTCACGGCCAGCCGCGCCAGCCGGTTCTTCACCACCTTGTACTCGGCCGACGCCGCCTTCAGCTGCTTGCGCAGATCAGAGATCTGGCGCACCGTGAGCCCGCGGTATTCGGTCAGCACCGCCGTCCTGGCGGTGCCCAGGCGCTCCCGCAGGCTCGCGACGCTCTGGGCCTTCTCTTGAGTTGGCACGTCGGTATCCTGTCGGGCCCTACTGGGCCTTCTTGAAGAGGTTGGCCACGCGCTGTACGTCCACGTGGATGCCGGGACCCATGGTCGACGACACCGTCACCGACCGCAGGTACTGTCCCTTGGAGGCCGAGGGCTTCGCGCGCACGATCGCTTCCAGCAGGGCCAGGGTGTTGGCGACCAGGTTCTGCTCCGCGAACGACTTCTTCCCGACCGGCACGTGGATGTTGCCCGCCTTGTCGACCCGGAACTCCACCTTGCCCGCCTTGACCTCGCGGACCGCGCGGCTCACGTCGAAGGTCACGGTGCCGAGCTTGGGGTTCGGCATGAGGCCGCGCGGCCCCAGCACCTTGCCGAGCCGGCCGACCTGTCCCATCAGATCCGGGGTGGCGACGGTGGAGTCGAACTCCATCCAGCCGCCCTGGATCTTCTCCACGAGATCCTCGGCCCCGACCACGTCGGCACCGGCGTCGCGCGCTTCCTTCTCCTTCTCGCCCTTGGCGAAGACGGCCACCCGCACCGCCTTGCCGATGCCGTGGGGCAGCACGATGGCCCCGCGCACCATCTGGTCGGCGTGCTTGGGATCCACCCCGAGCCGCAGTGACATGTCCACGGACTCGTCGAACTTGGCGTTGGGCAGCTTCTTGAGGATGCCGAGCGCTTCCTCGACCGAGTATTCCTTCTCCCGGTCGTAGAGCGCCTCGGCCGCCTTGGTCTTCTTGGTCGCAGTTGCCATCGCTAGATGACCTCGATACCCATGCTGCGGGCGGTGCCTTCGACGGTGCGCATCGCGGACTCGATGGAGTCCGTGTTCAGGTCCACCAGCTTGGTCTGGGCGATCTCGCGCACCTGCGCGCGAGTCACCTTGCCGATCTTGTCCTTGTGCGGCACCGCGGAGGCCTTCGCGATCCCGGCGGCGCGCTTGAGCAGGATCGCGGCCGGCGGCGTCTTCACCACGAACGTGAAGGACCGGTCCTGGTAGATCGTCACCACCACCGGCAGGATCAGGCCCTCCTGCGAGTTCGTCTGGGCGTTGAAGCCCTTGCAGAACTCCATGATGTTGACGCCGTGCTGACCGAGGGCCGGGCCCACCGGCGGCGACGGGTTGGCCTTGCCGGCCGGGATCTGCAGCTTGACCATCGCCTGGACTTTCTTCGCCATGCTAGAGCCTCTCCACCTGGTAGTACTCGAGCTCCACGGGCGTGAGCCGCCCGAAGATGGCCACCATGACCTTGAGCTTGCCGCGCTCCGGGTTCAGGTCGTCGATGGAGCCCTGGAAGTTCACGAACGGCCCCTCGATCACCCGCACCTTGTCGCCCTTCTGGAAGGTCGACTTGAGCTTCGGCTTCTCCGCGCCTTCCTCCATCTGCCGCAGGATCCCCTCGACCTCTTCGGGCGGCAGGGGCACCGGCTTGGACCCGGAGCCCACGAAGCCGGTCACCTTCGGGGTGGAGCGAACGAGGTGCCACGTGTCGTCGGTCAGCTCCATCTCCACGAGCAGGTAGCCCGGGAAGAACTTCTGTTCGGTCTCGATCTTCTTGCTCTTGCGGATCTCGCGCACCTTCTCGGTGGGCACGATCACGCGCCCGATCATGTCTTGCAGTCCAAAGATCTTGGCGCGCGACTCGATGCCCGAGGCCACCTTGTTCTCGAAGCCGGAGTAGGTGTGCACCACGAACCACTGCTTGGCGGTCGTGCCGGTCTCGCTCATTTCAGGATCACCTCCACCAGGCGCGACAACGCCACGTCGACGGCGCCCAGATACATGGACAGGACCAACACCACCGCCAGCACCACCACCGTCGACGCCGCCACCTCTTGACGGCTCGGCCAGTTCACCCGCCTGAACTCGGCCGTCACCTCCTGGAAGAACTCCCGCAACCGCGTCAGAAATTCCATACCCTCATGAGTCTCGCGATCTGGCAGGCGTGGAGGGATTCGAACCCCCATCCCCCGGATTTGGAGTCCGGTGCTCTAGCCGTTAGAGCTACACGCCTCCGAAGGCTACTTCGATTCCTTGTGCACGTGGTGCTTGCGGCACCACTTGCAGAACTTCTTGATCTCCATCCGGTCGGGATGCGTCCGCCGGTTCTTGGTCGTCGAATAATTCCGCCGCTGACAGTTCGTGCAGGCGAGCGAGATGATGTCGCGCACGGGCTAGCCCACGATCTCCGAGACCACCCCGGCCCCCACCGTCCGCCCCCCCTCCCGAATCGCAAACCGCAGCTCCTTCTCCATCGCCACCGGCTGGATCAACTCGATCGCCATCGTCACGTTGTCCCCCGGCATCACCATCT